>JBBSDR010000372.1:0-6463 GCA_038240465.1 Gemmatales bacterium | reverse complement strand
GTCGCCGTCATGCCGCGCTTGTGGCAGCAGCACGTCGAGAAGGTCAATAACGAAAACTTGCTCTTCACCGACCGCGACCTGACCGAACCGCACGATTCCATCCTGTGGAACGAGTTGCTGGTCTTTCCCGATGCCGAGGTGAGAGAATGGGCGACCAGGCTGCACGCCACCCTTCCGGATCGCCCCTTCGATTCGATTCCTCCCTTCGAGATCGACTATTTCGCCGACCTGAGGCGCGTCTGTCTGGCGTCGCCGCGCGACTGGCGCGCGATTGCCCGGCTCGGACATGCAGTATCGACAAGCCAGCTATTGCCGCCTGACCTGGCCGGGATCATCGACGAGGCCGGCACCCGCGCCGAAGCAAGGCGTGCTCTTGAGGAGGCGCTGCGCAGCGGCGATCCAAAGCGCGCGGCCGCCGTCTATCAACCGGAATTGCTTGACGATTGGCCGGACTGTGCCGGGCTGGTGCTGCGCGCCAGAGAAGCCGGAGCGACAGCCTCCGCGCTGGACGAACTGCGCCAGGCGCTGCGACAGCCGGGTGATGGCCGCGAACTGCTGCACCTTTGGGGCAGACTGGCGCCGGTTCTCTCGGGCGTGGCCGAGGCAGCGGACTTGCAGCGGGAAGTGGAGCGCTGGCGGGCGCGCATCGAAGCGCTGAATCAGTTGCGGAATGCTCTGGAAGGGGGACGCGAAGGGACCATCGCGTCTGCCTGGCGGCAGTTGGAGCAAGCGGGCGGACATCCCGAGGCGGAACAACATCGAGAGCGCGCGGAACTGGCCCACAGTCGGAGCGAATGCCTCGCCCGGCTGCGGGCGATCGGTGCCGACCTGCCCGCTGACGAACAGGATCGCCGGCTGCTGGCGGAATGGAACGAGGACTTGCTCGCCGGCTGTGCCGAAGCGGTTGTACTGAAAGTTCGGTATGAGAAGGCGCGCGACCGATTGCGTGCCTGGGCGGAACTCGAACGGCTGCTGAAGTTGCAGGACTCCCGGGGAGTGGCCGAGGCAGCGACCAATCCGCTGCTGGAAGGCTATCCGCCGTTCGTCCAGCGGCAGACACGCATCCGCGAGTTAATCGACCGTGGCCCACGCATTCGCCGGCTGCTCGAACGAATTCAGCGCGGCGATCCGCGTGCCTTCGAGTTGGCGGACGACCGCGCCTGCCTGCGCGAGTCGCCGGACGTCTTTGCCGCTCTGCGCGAGCGGATCGCGCCGCCGAGGACGTGGCTCATCGGCGCGGCCCGGCTGTCGGCGCCGTTCGCGCCGCTGGAACTCGTCGAGCGAGGCCGCGGTATCCTGGTTCGCTGGAACTGGCGGACACAGGAAGAGTTGAGTTGCTGTTTGCTGGCGCTGGGGCCGTGCTTCTTGCTGACTCCGGCCGAGGCGAGGAAGGCGGTCCGTGTCGAGCAAGAGGACTTCCGGCGCGGCGGCAATGGCTTTCTGGTGCCGGTGCCACGCGGGGAAGGCGACGTCTTCGTCACGGTCTGGCCGATCCTCGACTTGGGCTGGATCGAGTTGGCGGGCGAACCGCTGCACCTGGGGCCAATCGCGCCGCCTCTCCTGTGACCTGCTGGTTACGCCGGTCTCTCGCGGTTGAGGACTTCTTCCATGACACGGGTCATCATCGTTGGCGGCGGCATCTCGGGACTGACGCTCGCTCATCGCCTCGAACAGCTAGCGCCGGATATCGAGGTGGTCCTGCTCGAACGCCAGCCGCGGACCGGCGGCGTCATTGACACTGTCGAGCGCGACGGCTATCGCGTCGAGACGGGACCCAACGGCTTTCTCGATAACAACCCCGCCACGTTCGATCTGTGTCAGGAGCTGAACCTCGCCAATCGCCTCGTTCCCGCCAGCGAGTCCGCGCGCCGCAATCGCTTCCTCTTCCTTGATGGCGAACTCAAGAAACTGCCATCGAGCCTGTGGTCTTTCCTGACCAGTGACGCGCTCAGTTGGCGCGGCAAGTTCGCCCTGCTGACCGAGCGGTTTCGCCACCGGCGCCTCGACCTGGGCGACGAGTCAATCGAACACTTCGCCCGTCGCCGCACCAGCGCCGAGATTGCGCGAACACTTGCCGATGCCTTCGTCACTGGCATTCACGCCGGCGATTCGGCCTTGCTCAGCGTCCGCGCTGCGTTTCCGCGTCTGGCCGCCCTCGAACGCCAGTACGGCAGTGTCACCCGGGGCATGTCCGCCTCCGCGCGCCAGCGCCGCCGGGAAGCCCGCGCGCGTGGCAAGTCGCCGAAACGCGGCATGAGCATGTGGTCGTTTCCGGAGGGATTGGGCCTGCTCGTCGAGACCCTGCGTCAGAAATTGCGCCGGCCTCCCGTCACCGGCGTGACCGTGAAGCGCATCGAGAAGACGGCTGGCGGTTGGCTGGTCATCGGCGAGGGACAGGAGCGCTGGCCGGCCGATGCGGTGGTGCTGGCCTGTCCGGCGTATCAGCAGGCCGCCCTGCTCGCCGATGTCGATCCCGAGTTGGCGGACGAGGTGGCAAGCATCGCCTACAACCGCATCGCCGTCGTCGCCGTCGGCTATCGCCGGCAGGACGTGGAACATTCGCTGGACGGCTTCGGCTATCTCACTCCGGGCCGCGAGCGCCGCGACGTACTGGGAGTGCAGTGGTGTTCCTCGATCTATCCCGGGCGAGCGCCGGAAAGCTGTGTAATGATGCGCGCGCTCTGTGGCGGCTGGCATCGCGCGGAGATGGCCGGCTGGGACGACGCTCGTTTGCTGGAGGCCGTGCGCAATGAGTTGCGCCTGACAGTGGGGGTGACGGCGGCGCCGGTGTTTCATCACATCGTCCGCTGGGATCGCGCGATTCCGCAGTATCACCTCGGCCATCTGGACCGCGTTGCTCGCATCGAACAGCGGCGGAAGACGCATCGCGGGCTGTACCTGGGCGGCAACGCCTACCGGGGAGTATCGCTCAACGATTGTGTCGAGCAGGCGGGCATCCTCGCCAGAGACGTCTTGTCAGCGGAGCGAGCGCTTTCTATCCTGTAGGGATCGGGTGATAGCGTTTTGAAGGAAAGAGGTGATGGTCATGGGACTTCGACCGCGAACCAAGGCCGCCAAGAAGCGGCGCGTCCGTCTCAAGAAAGAACGCCGTCTCAAGGCGAAGGGCATCAATACGCTGCTGTTCCGCAAGGTCAGTGCCTGATCGTCCTGCAAAGCGTCACGGCGTCAGCGCTTCAGGAAGTCTTTCCTGGAAGCGCTGACGCCGTGACCTTTTCCCCATCGAGGATCATGGCTCAAAGGCAGAACTGCACTGGAAGTAACCGAAAGTCAGCGTGAACGCCTGGGGCTGCCCGGAAACCAGTTTGCCATACTCAAACTTCAGGCGGAAGGGTACGCCTGTGGGCACCCCCTTGATGGCGTAGGCCCACTGGGGGTGCATGAGCCAGTTCGGAGGTAGAATCTCGGTCGCGCTTGACCCCATGATCGTGGCCCCCGCCGCATCCACGACCGAGACTTTACTGATACCGACGACGTCAGCCGTCCACTTGCCCCAGGTGATGAAGGAGCCGTTCCCATTGATCGGATACGGGTCCCCGACGGAATTCCCGTCGAGCGGAAAGCTCAACAGAATGTCGCCGCCCCGGAACAGTTGCCGCTGTTTGCTGGAGCTTTCATCCACAGGGACCACCCGGTCACAGACGGGGACTACCACGTCACAGGAGGATGAATGCCGCCTTCGGCCGAACGCCAGTGCCTGGCCTGGCAGGGCCACCAGGGATGCTCCGGCGACGCTCAGACTCAACCCCTTCAGAAAGGCTCGACGGTTTTCGATCATGACCCGCACCTCCGAAGTGAGAGAGAGAAGATCAGACAAATACGTTCTTACCCTCGCCCCCGAGCAATATCAATTAAAATCTCCCATGCCTCCCAGATTATCCACCTTCCCCAAATGAAGAATGCGGGCGAGTCAGGGATCAGGGGAGATCGAGAGAGGGGTGAGAATAACATTTCGGAATGATGCTTGCCCTTCATACAGGAAGATGCCGAGGCCCCCTTCGGGTGTGAACGCGCCGGCCTGGATTCCCATGCCGTCGAAAATGTCCTTGTTCCGCGCCTCCGTTTCGGCGAGCGAAATGGCCGCAAGCCGTTCTCCCTCCCAGAACGCCTGAATGCCTCCCGGGCCGACGTCTACGACCACTTTCCGCCAGAGTCCGGGCGCGCCCCCCCGACTCAGCGAACGGACAGGAGTTTTCAGGGCCACGCGGGAGACGTGTCGCGCCCAGGGAGGCCCTTCCTGAGAGAGGGCGACAGCGAACCGTCTGTGGATTCCCTCGTTGGGGTCAAGGCGTTCGTTGTAGCTAACTCCCCAGTAAGTTTGATAAAACCCCTGGCCGACCGGGTAGCGAGCGTTGGCGAAGTACACCCCGGCCGATCTCTCCTCGGTGCCATCACCCAGGCGGATCTCCGCCTGCAATTTGAACCCATTGGCCGGCGCGCTCGGACGCAACTCGAAAAGACAAAGCCCCGCGGTGCGAGAGGAGAAGGGGCTATCGCCTGCCGGCGACGTCTCGGCCTTCTTGTCCGCATAGACGAGACGCGACTGCCGAGGCGGCCCGGACTCACCGATCAATACGATCTCCGGTTCGCCTTTCTGCGCCGGCGATACCTTGGTCGGATCCACCGGCCCTGATCTTTGCCCTGCAATGAGGAGGGCGACCGCGGCAAAGCCGGCCGCGCTCAAGGTTATGGCCCCGGCCAGGAAGGCACGGCGGCGATACCAGGGAGGCCTGACTCCCTGGACAGGAAGACCGTGCAGGAACCGTTCCAGGTCATCCGCGAGCGCTTTGGCCGAGGGGTAGCGCCGCTGAGGCTTCTTCTCCAGGCACTTCAGCACAATGAACTCGAGGGCGTGGCTCAGGTCCGGTCGAAGGCTTGTTGGCGGAGGCGGCGACGCTGTCAGGATCCTGGTTCTAATAGACTCCCCCTTCTCGGCCGTGAAGGGTCGACGGGCCGTCAGGAGTTCGTACAGGATCACTCCCAGCGCCCAGACATCCGTCGCTGGGCCGATCTCCGAGGTCTGGCCCTGGGCTTGTTCCGGCGCCATGTAGGCCGGCGTACCCATGATTGTGCCTGTCTGGGTCAGCTCTTCGTCGTTGTCGAGGAAACGCGCCAGGCCGAAGTCGCTGACAAGCGGCCGGTCCTCCGCGTCGAGCAGGACGTTCGCGGGCTTGAGGTCCCGATGCAGGACGCCCTGAGCATGCGCATGGGCCACGGCACGCACCACGGGCAGCAGCAGAGCGACCGCCTGTTCCTGAGTGGCGCGAAATCGCGGCAGGTGTTCGGCCAGGGTTCCGCCCGGGACGTAGGCCATGGCAAAATAGGGCTGGTTCTGGTCCTGACCGACCTCGAAGATGGGGACGATGTGAGGATGGTTCAGGCTCGCCGCCGCGCGCATCTCCCGGCCAAACCGCAGTGCTTGCTCCGGAGAGGTGGGCGTGTCGGTCCGCAGTGTTTTCAGGGCGACGATGCGCCCGAGGGTGGTATGCCGGGCCTTGTAAACGACCCCTTGACCGCCGCGAGCCAGTTCGGCAAGCAGTTCGTAAGGCCCCACACGACGCGGGGCCGCGCTCTCCGTTTGCGTGGCACATTGAGCGAGAGGCGGTGTGGCGGGGGCGGCCTGGGTAGCCTGCTGCCCCAGCGAGTCGTTCGCCTGGGATTCGGAGATGCCCTCGGCCTTCGGGGCCGGCAACTCAGCGAGGAGCGGTGTCGGGTCCATGGCTTGGGGCGTCTCCAGTGTCGAGAGGTAGGGCCTTGAGATCATTTTGACCGCGGAAGGGACTATTTGCAATGAAAATGAGACCTGTCAAGGGAGTGCGCAACGCCTCGAAAAGAAGAGAGTGACTCCGCTGTCCTACCCGTGCAATCGCTGTCTACTCTGTCGCCCGCTGTTGAGCAGCGAGACGAGGGCCTTCTCGTCGTCGCTCTCCAGAGCGCGGTGGAACTCCTCAAGCCGCTCCCTGTACTGGTCGAGCGCGTGCAAAAGAAACTCTCGATTCTGCTCGAAAATCGCCGTCCACAATCCCGGATCGCCGGCCGCCAGTCGAGTCATGTCGCGAAAGCCGCTCGCCGTCAACTCCGTCAGCGTCTCCGGCAGCATCCCCGCCAGCGCCGACGACAGCAAATGCGGCAGATGACTCGTCAGCGCCAAGGCCCGGTCGTGCTCCGCCGGCGACATCGTCTGCACTCGCGCTCCCAGCCCCTGCCAGAATTCGCTGACGAAGGACACCGCTTCCGCATTCGTCCGCTCGGTCGGCGTCAGCACGACGAGACGATTCTCAAACAGGCGCGCGCTTGCGTGATCCGGCCCGCTCTTCTCCGAGCCGGCCAGCGGATGACCGCCGACGAAATGGACGTGAGCCGGCAACGTCTCCTCGACCTCGCGGACGATGACCCCCTTGGTTCGGCCGACTGCGGTCAGCACCACTCCAGCCAAACCGCGCGC
>JBBSDR010000371.1:0-6485 GCA_038240465.1 Gemmatales bacterium | reverse complement strand
TCTGCCGGGTTCGGCTCCAGGAACTGCTTGTCCAACTGGATGGAGAAAAGAGCGAGGGAAAACCGGAGCGTTCCCCAAACCTGGCTGCGATGACCGAAGGACGCGTTCGTCATCTGTTCCCCAAAGGCTGGAGCAATCTGAAAGAGGCGATCGATAGTGTGGCCGAAGGGCTGACAGGCGAGGACCTGCTCCAGATGGACGTCCAGTTGCAGCAGATGATCCGCTCCAATCCGCCCTTTGGCTCTCTGGTCAACTTCTGCCTGGCCAGCAGAAATTTGACGAAGGAACTGGCGCAGGCGCTGCGCGGTGTCGCGATGGCGTTCGTCGAGGAGAAACTGGGTGCGACCGACGCGGCCCAACTATTCCTCGCTCAGTCGGACGACAAGGAAGCCGTGGGTGAAGAGTTGCTGACGTGTTACGAGGAAGCGGTCCCCGAATCGGCCGCGACAGCCCCCGGCGCCTCTCGGGCATCCTGGGAGCGAGTCGTCATCGGCGTGCCGGACGGCGAGGCAGGCGAGGCCCTGCGGACGCTGGCCCAGAAGAAGTTTGAGGAGTCGGACCTCGTCCTGACAAACAGCGAGGAAAACCTGACGCTCTATCGGGAGTGGAGTGGTCTGCGACTGGCCGAAATCGATCCGCTGGGGCCAGCCGGCCAGGAAGCCTATCAGTGTCTGCTATTGACCGAGAACTTCACCCCGCACAGCCGGGCCGACGTTGCCTTCGAGCCGCCGCACTGAGGACTGACGGCGAAATAACGGGTTGCCGCTTGCGGCTTGGCGGGCGTCAGCGGGCGGTCCGCTAAGCCGCAAGCGGCAAGAAAGGGGACGCCGTTCCTGAAGGAGTCCCCTTTCCCTGCGTTTCTGTCGCTATAGAATGGCGGCATGTCCGCCACTCCGACCGCTGACGCCGTCCCTCCACCGCCCCGGCCCCGTTTTAGCTGGCCGATGCGATTGTTTCTCGGCTTTCTCCTCTTCGATACGATCTTTCGCAGCATCGCCGCCCTCACGCCTTATCGCGAATGGTGCAAGGAACTGAACATCCGGCACTATCCCTATGGTCTGCCCGATCCGGAGGAACGCGAACAACTCGCCCGCAAGAGAGCCGACGCCGATCACGACCTCGTTACCGAACGAGTCATGCAATCGTTCGACTCGCTCTGGGACTACTTCAAGCCCTGGCCGGAAGCGCAGAGCCGCAAGAAGATGTACGGGCCGGGGGACGCCGGCAAGTTCGCCTATTGCTGGATGACGACGCGCCTCGGCTTCTGCGAGAACCTCGTCTTCGCCCCGCAGCGCTGGACCATGTTCTCGCCCAACGTCGGCTCCTGGGACCCCGTCGTCCGCGCCCGTCTCGTCTACCAGGACGGCACCCGGGAGAGCCAGCGCACCATTGCCGAACCGTCCGATCTCGCGCACCATGACAACTGGCGCTTTCTCAGCGAGAAATGGCTGCAGGTCACGACCAAGCTCCAAAGCGACGACGACTCCCGCCGCGGCTACTGCAATCTGCTCGCTCATCGCCACCCGCGCAACGAGGCCGGCTCGCCTCTGGTGAAGATCGAGTTGATCGAGTTGCGCTATGACTATCCGCCGCCGGACGAGGATGCGCGCGCGTTCCTCGACCGGCAAAAGGTGCCTCTGGGCAAGGAGACGATCGCGCCCTTCTACGAATATGATGTGGCCTCGCGCAAGGGTCGAAAGTTGCCCTGAACCTCTTCGAGTTGTCCACCTCATGGTTTCCTTCGCCAATGAGTCTTCCTGGGTGCGTTTCTGGCACGAGCCGGTCCGGGCGGAACGTCTGGCCATCGTCCGCATTTTCCTCACCGTCGCTCTCCTGGCCGATCAACTGCTCTGCTATCTGCCGGACTTCGCCAACTGGTTCGGTCCGGGAGGGATCGCTCCGGCGGGGTTCCACGATGACCAGATGCTCAGCGAATGGCGGCTCACGATCCTGCTGTTCCACACCGATGATCTCTCCATCGTTGGCTGCCTTTTCGCCGTGTGGATGGCAGTGACGTTCCTCTATTGCATCGGCTGGCAGACGCGGGTGATGGCGGTCCTGACCTGGTTCCTCACCATCTGCTTCATCAACCGCGTTCCGGTCATCAAGAACTACGGCGACTGCGTGCTGTGTGTGTCGCTGTTCTACTTGCAGTTCATGCCCACGGGAAAAGCACTCTCGCTCGACCGCTGGCTGGAGAAGCGGCGCCGCATGCGTCTGGGCCAGCCGCTGCCGGAAGACTGGTACAGACCGATGGTCCCTCCCTGGGGCGTGCGGCTCTTGCAGATCCAACTGTGCATGCTGTACCTGACGACCGGCCTGGCCAAGTTGCGCGGCGGTCCTGAGCAGGTCTTCGACGGCACCTGGTGGCAGGGCACCTCGGTCTACTACGTCCTCAACGACGTGACGATGAATCGGCTGTCCATTGTGGAACTGCCCCTGCCGTTCTGGGTGACGGCTGTCATGACGTACACCTCGCTCTGCTGGGAGACGTTGTTTCCGGTGTTGCTGCTGTCGCGCTGGACGAGGAAGTGGACGCTGTGGTTCGGCGTAGCCTTTCACCTGGGCATCTATTTGCTGATCGAGGTCGGCTGGTTCAGTTTCTATACCGTGTCTCGCTATGGCGTGTGGATCCCGGATGAATTCTGGGATCGCTGGAGTTCCGGCCCAAAGCAGACGCAGGCACTATCCAACTCACTCAAACCCACCCCGGATACCCCATGAAATCCCTCTCCCTCTCCGCATTCTTCCTTCTGGCATTCCTGTCAAGCGCTGCCGCTCAGGTCCAGAAGCCAGCCCCAAAAGTGATCGTCGCCGAGGGCGAACAGTTTCGTCCTCTGGACAACAAGGGCTGGAAGGTCACGCATCAGAACGACAGCTACGCCAGCCATACTTACGGCGGCATGTGGGTGACGCATGGCGGACTGCTGGGCGCGCCCCCCGGCAGCTCCGGCTCCGTCGCCGTGCAGGCGATCGACGTTCCCGCGGCCGGCGAGTATCGCGTCTGGTCCAAGTATCAGGCCCCGCCCTACTTCAACTACCTCCACAAGATCGAAGTCCTTCAGAAGGGCAAGACGCTTTTCAGCCAGGTCTACGGCAAGAAGGGCACGCCGCGGTTGTGGAGTTTCAGCGGCGAGAGCGATGAATTGTGGTGGCCCTGGGGCGTCGATCACGATGCGGCCGAGGCCCCAAAGCAGATGGTCAAGCTGGAGGCGGGAGCGGCGGAACTGCGTCTCGTCACCGTTGCCAATGAGAAGCCGGCCGGCGATCGCATGATTGATTTCGTCCTGCTGACCACCAATCCGGCCGACGACTATCGCGGCTTCAAGCCGTATGCAGTCGGCACTCCCTTCGCCAACGAAGCCCTCGACGCGACGAAGCTCTATCTGCGCTTCACCAACTCGGCGCCGACGCCGGCCCAACTGACGATCGCGCGAACGGGCCATTTTCAGCCACAGTACGGCGGCGCGACCATCAAGGTCCCCGAGAAACCCCTTGCGCCCGGGCAGGTGAGCGGCTGGATCAATATCGGTCCGTTCTGCCGGCTCGTTCACGACGAGGGATTGACGCTGTCTCTGCCGGGCGCGAAGGGTGTCGCCGTCGAGTTCGCCCGGGATGCCGCCGGCAACGACAAAGTTGGCAGTCTGACGCTGCTCAATGATGAGACCGTCGTTGTGCCGATCGACATCACCTGGCGCAAGGAGTCGCGGGTTCAGTCCAGCCGGGCGCTTGCTGCGGCCATCGTCGAGAAGAGCAAGACCTGGCGTCACGCCAACGGCGGCAAGAAGCCGAAGGAGGTCCTCTATTATGGCTCCTTTGGCGGCACGGAGGACTGGGTCCTCGATCTGAAGCACGCGCTCGGTTACAACACGCAGTTGCCGGCGAAGTATCCGGATTCGCAGTGGCAGGGGGTCCATCAGCATCTCGAAAGCGCCGCGGCCATCGAGAAGTTCGCCAAGGAAGTCAAGAACAAGGAGACGCTGCGTTTCGTCAGTTTCGGCGACGAGATCAGCCTGGGCGAGATCAACTACGCCGATCCGAAGAACCAGCAGAAGTTTCGCGACTGGCTCCGAGCGAAGAAAGTGACAGCCCAGGAACTTGGCGTCGCCCCGGAGAGTGCGATTCCAACCAGGTCCGGCAACGCCCGGCTGGTGTGGTACAGCAACCTCTTCAACGAGGAGGAACGTTTCGCCGATTTCCGCACCCGGACGGAACTGGTCAAGAAGCTCCTCGGCCCGAATGTGCTGGCGGGAGCCAACTACTCGCCGCATCATCTGGCGCTGTGTTATGGGCCGATTTTCCAGTGGATCGACATCTTCAAGCACAATGGCATGAGCATGTTCTGGGGCGAGGATTACATCTTCAGCGTTCCCGAAGTACCGCAAATCCTGTCGTGGATGTTCGCCGAGATGCGCTGCGCGGTGAAGTACAACAACCAGCCGATGCATCTGTACGTCATGCCGCATGCCCCGGGACAGACGCCGGAGATGCTGCGCAGGAACATGGTGATGAGCGTCGGTTTCGGCGCCCGGCACATCGACAGCTTCTGGGTCGCGCCGGAGGAACGCTTCACCGAGAACTATGTCGCCTGGAGCTATCCGGACACTTTTCGCGTGATTCACGAATCGATCTACGATTCGGCCGAGGCGGAGCAATTGCAAGCCGGCGGCAAGTTGCGCCCGGCGAAGGTGGCCGTCATTGCCGGCAAGGCAACTGACTTCAACGAGTCGCGGCTGATGATCGATAAGAGCAAGGACCCGTTCACGAAGATGTGCAAGAACGCGCCCGCTCAGTTGAACCAGATCATCTGCCGCAAGGACCAGCAAATGCTCTATCTGGCGCTGGTTCAGGCGGGACACGCCGTGGATGTCATCACCGAGGACGATATCGTCGATCGCGACGAGCTGAAGAAATACGAGGTGGTGTATTTCGCGGGCGAATGGATCGACAGCCGGGCCGTGGCGAAGTTCGACGCCTGGGTCAAGGCGGGCGGCGTGCTGTATGCCACGGCGGGCATCGGCCATCTCAATCAATTCGGCGAAGTGGAATCGGCCATGCTGAAGCTGCTCGGACTCAAAAGCGCGGCGACGAAGAAGGACGCGCTCGTCATCCGCACTCTGCTCGAATTACCGTTGTTTCCCGCCATCGACAGCATCACGCTCGACGGCAAGAAGATCGAGGCCATCGGCATGAAGCAGGTGCTGACGCCGGACGCGGCGAAGGTGCTGGGCAAGTGGAGCGACGGCGCCGCGGCAGTGACGGTCCACGAACACGGCAAGGGCAAGGCGTTCGCGGTGGGAACGCTCGCCGGCAACAGTTACATGAAGACGGCCCTGCGTGTGCAGCCCTGGCCGCGCGGCGGCAACAAGCAGGTTTACAACCCGGTCGATTTCGACGCCGCCGCGACGAAACTGGTCCGACTCGGCATCGACGCGAAGCTCGTTGCAAGGGCCGTCGAGAGCAGCGAGCCACTCGTCGAGGCAATCGTCATGGATCACCCGAAGGGAACGCTGCTGTCGCTGGTCAACTGGACGAACAAGCCGGTGAAGGGGCTGCGCCTGAGCGTGAAGACGCCGTTCAAGGTGAGCAAGGTCCGCACGGTGAGCGGACAGAAAGACCTGCTCTATACGAATGGCGCCGGAACGACGACAATCACTCTTGACCTTGAAGAAGCAGATTATGTGTTGTTGTTGAAATGACCCCTTGAGGTTTTCGCTGTTCGACCCATGAGAAGGACTATCCCATGATGCGTTCCAGGCTCATCCTCAACGCCGGCCTCGCTGGCCTGGCCTGCCTTGCTCTGGCGCTGGCGGGCCAGGCTGGCTCGCTCCCCGCGGATGCTCTGCCCCTGCCCAACCGTGTCGCGACCGCCGACGTCGTCGTCACCGGCAAGGTGACGGCCATCGAAGACAAGACCGTCATGGCCGCTCCTTTTCCCGGAGCTGGAAACAAGAACGAATACACGATCGCTGTCGTGACAATCGACGATGCGCTGCTCGCCCCCAAGGGCGCAAAGACGATCCGCCTCGGTTTCGTGCCGAACCCGCCTGGTGTGCTGATTTCGCCGGCGCCCTTTCAGCCGGTTGTGGGCATGGAAGGCTGCTATTTCTTGACGAAGAACGGCGATGGCGACTTCTACATGGCTTCGAGTCAGTTGAATTTCATCGCCAAGAAAAGCGCCAACTTCGAGAAGGACCTTGCCCTGATCAAGCGCTGCACGACAATCCTGCAGGACCCAGACGCAGCCCTCAAGGCCAGGGACGGAGAGGAACGTTTCCTGGCCGCCGCCATGCTTCTGGCTCAGTATCGCACGCGCAAAACGTCGGCAGCGGCGACGGAACCGATCGAGGCCGAACAGAGCAAACTGATTCTGCAAGCCCTTGCTGGGGCCGACTGGACGCCGGTCGCCGACTTCACACAGCTATCGCCGCGCATGGTGCTGGGCCGTCTGCCCCTGACAGACAAGGACGACTGGGCGCCTCCCC
>JBBSDR010000370.1:0-6485 GCA_038240465.1 Gemmatales bacterium | reverse complement strand
TGCTCGACCTCGGCAAGATGGGATTGCCGGATTACATCCTGCTCAAGCCCGGACAGTTGGCCCCCGACGAACGGCTTATCATGCAGACGCACACGGTCATCGGCACCGAACTGCTGAAGTCGGTCGCCCGGCATCACGGCGCTGCCCAGCCGTTCTTGCAGATGGCGATGGACGTGGCCCGACATCATCACGAGCGCTGGGACGGCACGGGCTATCCCGATCAGCTTGTCGGCGAGGCGATTCCGCTGTCGGCCCGCCTTGTCTCACCCTGCGACATCTACGACGCGCTGCGCTCGCGCAGGCACCACCGTCCGGGACTGCCGCACCAGGCGGCGTTGCAAGTGCTGGCCGCCAGTTGGGACGCGCAACTCGATCCCAAGTTGCGCGAGCCGTTCCTTCGCTGTGGCGATCAGCTTGCGCGCATATTCAACGAGGTGGGGGAGTGAATGAGAGGGACCAGCCCCGAGCGCAAGCGAGGGGTGTATCGAAGGGACCCACTCGCTTGCGCTCGGGGCTGGTCTGGCGACGGTCCTCATGACTCGCGATACGGTTGTCCGGCGCGATAGAGTTCGAGGCGGCGCAGATAGTCCGCCTTCTCGCAGGCGTCGCACAATTCCAGCGCCTTCTCCTGCCACTTGACCGCTTCCTCGAATTGGCCGCTCGCCGCATACGCCACCGCCAGCGTGTCCAGATAGCCGGCCGCCGTCCAGCCGGTCCTCTCACAGGCTCGGGTCGCATGCTCGACCGCCTTCGCCGGATCGCGCAGGGCCTCGATCGGACACGTCGCCCACAACCAGGCCAGGTTGTTCAGCGTTCGCGCATTCTCCGGATCGGCCGCCAGCGCCGCGAGATTGTCGTTGATGGCCGCCTGATAGTCGCCGCGCCGCGCCAAGAGGCGGCCGCGATTGTGATAGGCCGACAGCAGACGCGGACTCACCTCGATCGTTTTCGTGAAGTCCGCGATGGCCGCGTCCAGGTCGCCTCGCTCATCGTGCAAATTGCCGCGCGCCAGCCAGGCCATTCCATTGTCTGGTTCGGCCTCGACGGCCTTCGTCAACTCCGCAAGCGCCGCGTCCCTGTCCCCCTTGCTCTGAAACACGCCCGCGCGAGCGATCGGAATGCTCGCATCCGCCGGCGCCAGTTCCGCCGCCTTCGCATAGTCGGCCAGGGCCAGGTCGAGGTCGCCGCGCGCGGCGTGCGCTTCGGCGCGGTTGCACCAGGCGGCGCCCAAACTCGGATCCAACTCGACTGCCCGGGTCAGGTCCGCCAAACCCTCGTCAAGCCGGCCCTGTTCTACGAGCAGTTCGCCGCGATTATTCCAGCCCCTGGCGTACTCGGGATCGATCTCGATGGCCTTCGCGTAATCGGCCAGGGCCTCGTCAATCTCGTTGCGGTCGCGGTGCGCGTTGCCGCGATTGTTGTAAGCGCGGGCGTGCTTCGGCTGCAGGCGGATGACCTCGGTGTAGTCCGCGATCGCCTCAGCCATTTCGCCGAGCCGGCTGTAAGTGTTGCCGCGGTTGAACAGGGCGATCGCGTCGTCGTCGGCCAGTTCCAGGGCCGAATCGAAGTCGGTGAGGGCGGCATCGAGGTCGCCCCGAGACGCATGAGCGTTGCCGCGATTGTTCAGGGCCGCGCTATCGAGTGAATCACCCTCGATCGTTCGGGTGTAGTCGGCGATGGCCTGCTCGTACTCGCCCCGGTCCGCATAGGCGTTGCCGCGATTGAAGTAGGCGCCGAAGTACGTCGGATCAACCTCGACCGCCTTGGTGTAGTCGGCAATCGCCTGATCCAACTCGCCCTTGCGAGCGTAGACGTTGCCGCGGTTGTACCAGGCCGAGGCGATTTCCGGTCCCAGGCGAATCGCCTCGCTCAGATCGATCAGCGCCTCGTCGAGTTCGCCGCGATCGCAGTGGCTGTTGCCGCGATACATCATCGGCCAGGAACTCTGCGGATCGAGTTCGTGCGCCCGCGTGAAGTCCTCGATGGCCTGCTCGTGATCGCCGTGATCGGCGCGCGCCAGGCCGCGCTCGATGTACATCCCCGGCGACGGCTCGCTCTCGATGCCGTGTGTGAACTCCTCGATGGCCTCGTCGTAGCGGCCCAGGCTCAGGAACGACAGCCCTCGGTCCTTGTGAGCGCGGCCGTTGCCGGGATCGAGCTTCAGAAGGTGGGCGAAATCGGCGATGGCCTGCTCGTGCTGTCCCAGGTGCGCCCGGCACTTGCCGCGATTGCCGAACGCCCACAGATGATGGGGATCGAGACGCACGACGGAGGTATAGTCGGCGATCGCTTCGTCCCATTCGCCCTTGGAGTAGTGTTCGTTGCCCCGGGCAAAGTAGGCCGCCTCGTCCTTGGGGTTCTGGCGGATCACCTCGCCGTAATCGACGATGGCCGCGTCGTGATTGCCTTTGCGGCTGTGAGCGCCGGCCCGCAGGTTCCAGCCCTCAATGTTGCGCGGCTCCAACTCGACAGCCCGGCTGAAATCGGCGAGCGCGGCATCGACGTCGCCCTTGTCGAGCAGCACCTGGCCGCGACGCCGCAGCAGATGGGCATCGTGGGGGCGGCGCTTGAGGGCCTCGCCATAGTCGGCGAGGGCGGCGTCGATGTTGCTTTCCTGGGCGTACAGGGCGGCCCGGCCGGCCAGGCAGCGGACGTCCTCGGGATTGCGCCGCAGCCGGGCCGAGTAGTCATCGAGCAACTGCTCGGTGCCGTGTTTCTCGATGGCATCGACGATCTCGCTCGCGCCCGGCATTTGCGACAGCCGATGCAGGATATTGCCGAAGTGCTGCGGCCGGCTGCCGATGATCCACGAAGCGCAATCGCGGATAATCTGCATCCATTCCGTCTTCAGATCGGCCGGCGCGTCCGTTTCGGGAACCGGCTTGTTCGGCGCGGCCGGCACTTCCGGCGAGCCGGTCAGGACGAAGCAGCACAGTTTGCCGAAGGAGAAGACGTCGGAATGCGGGCCGACCCAGACAAGTCCCTTGGGCCGGCCGATCACCTCGGAGGGCGAATAGGGCAGCGAGCGAGCCACACTGCGGCCCAGGCCCGTCTGCGCTCGCGCCGCGGGATTGCTGGCGGCGGCATGCAGCACGGATCGCTTTACCGACAGGCCGCTCTCGATCAGCCGAACCTGCCAGCGCGGCGGCTCGGGCGGCAACTCGACATCCTCATCCTCTTCGAGGAATTCTTCTTCCTCATCGATCTCTCCTTCCAGGTCGTCTTCGAGCGGCCAGTCGTCCTCGGCCTCAACCTCTGGGTCGTCGAACATCTCCATCGCGGGCGGCGGCGCGGGCGGTTCGAGGCGCCGGCTCAGCACGCTCCACGGACTGAGGCTGCGGTGCAGGACGCCGCGCGAGTGGATCGCTTGCAAGGCGCGGGCGATAGGCCAGAGAATGACAAGGGCATCGACGGGGTCGAGGGGGCCATTGCGGCGAATGTGTTCGGCCAGTGTCAGGCCCTCGAAATGATCGAGGATCAGATAGGGCCGCGACTGGTTGCCGTCCGCGAAGCCAGTCTCGCGCACGCGCGCCAGGGCAGGCTGCTCCAGTTCTTGCAGCCAGTGCTGTTCGTTAAGGATCAGTCCGGCCGGCCGATCGAGACCGTCCTCGCGAATGGCCTTGATGACCACCTTGTCACCGTTGCCGCGCTCGGTGCAGAGGAAGGTCACGCCCAGCGCGCCGGCGCCGAGGATGGTTTTCGGCTCGAAGCGCGCCAGCGGGAAGGGTTCGTAGAGGTCCGGCGCCAGGGTGCAGGCACGCAGCAGGGCGGCCAGCGCCTCGGGCCAATCGCGGCGTTCGAGGGCGGCGCGATAGGTGTTGTGATGGGCCTCGGCGCGTTCGTCGTGATTGGCGACGAGGCCGGCGACCTCGTCGAAGTCCTGCTGCGCGGCATCGAACTCGCCGATGAGCAGTTCGAGCTGGGCGAGGCTGTTGAGCAGGGCGGGCAGGCGTTTCTGATGGTCGTCGGGAATGTCGCGGAAGCGCTTGACCAGTTCCTGCACCTGTTCGCGTTCGCCCTCCCGGCGCACGGCGAGCGAGTCGCGCGGCAGGACGCGCACTTCGTGCAGGCCATAGCGTCTCTTGAACACCTGAACGCCTTCGTACAGGTCGGCATACTGTTGCCCGTTGTGCTGCTGTTCTCGCTGCAGGTCCAGCACGGAAGCCTCTCCTCGCAGGAGCGTTGTCTGACCCCCGCCCTTCTGCGTGGGGCGGCCCTCCTCTATTCTCTCGCCGCCGCCGCGTTTGACAACTGCCCGGCACGATCTATAGTTGGGATGGCCGGGAGACCGCCGCGGAATGCGGCGAAATCCCGGCCTTCCATGCGGAATAAACGCCTCTGGGGAGGGGCGTTGTTCACCGGGCGGAGGAGGATAACCATGTGGCGATCCTCCTTCGCCCTTTATTTTTCCAACCAGCCCCGAGCGCAAGCGAGGGGTGCAGTGTTGGAAAACCCCTCGCTTGCGCTCGGGGCTGGTATGATAGCTCGGTCCCGCATGAGGTAGGAACCTCCATGGCCGAGTTGTTCTCCCCGGAAGCGTTCACTGGCTTCGGTCCCGACGCGCTCCATCTTATCGACACTCCGCCACACCTGGGCCGCGTCCAGGCGCGCCGGCCATCCGGCCTCCGCTCCGGCGTTCGCCTCGACTGTCCGCGCCGGCCCGGAGTCTATGGCATGATCGATGCGCGCGGCGAACTGATCTACGTCGGCAAGTCCAGCTGTCTTCGTTCGCGCCTGCTCAGCTATTTCCGTCCGAAGAGCCGTGATCCCAAGGCCGGCGACATCATCGCCCGCACGCGCCTGCTCGCCTGGGAAGTGCTGCCTACCGAACTGTCCGCGCTGTTGCGCGAACTGGAACTGATCCGCCGCTGGCGTCCACCGTTCAACGTTCAGGGCCAGCCCCGGCGCCGCCGTCCCCTCTGGCTCTGTCTCGGACGCCGGCCCGCGCCGCATGTCTTCGCCGCGCCGCGCGTGCCGGCGTCGGCCCTCGCCGCGTTCGGTCCGCTGCCGGGCGGGGCCATCACGCGCGAGTCCGCGCGTCGCGTGAACGACTGGTTTCGTCTGCGCGACTGTCCGCATTCCCAGGAAATGATCTTCGCCGATCAGCAGGAACTGTTTCCGGTCGTTCGCGCTCCCGGCTGCATCCGTCATGAGATCGGCACCTGTCTCGGCCCCTGCGCCGCCGCCTGCTCTCACACCGACTACCTGGCTGAGGTTCGCAGCGCCCGGGCATTTCTCGAAGGCCGAGACGGCACCCCATTGGAACGGCTCACACGCGATATGCAGACGGCGTCGGCCGCGCTGCAGTTCGAGCGCGCGGCCCTTCTGCGCGATCGGCTGACGGTCCTGAACTGGCTGAGCGTTCAACTGGAACGGCTGCGGCAGGCACGCGCGCTTTCGTTCGTCTATCCGCTGACGGGACACGATGGCCGCGACTGGTGGTATGTGATCCGGCGCGGCGAGGTGCGCGGCGTAATCCCAGCAACGGCTGCCACGGTCGAACGGATCGAACAACTCTGGGCCGGTCGCGGAAGAGAGGAGGCAGACCGATTGCTGCTGGCCGCCGCCTGGTTCCGCAAGCGTCCCCAGGAACGCCAGCGCGGCCTGAGCGTCGAAAATGCGCTGGCGGAATGTCGCTCGCGAGCCGGCGCACCGATCCGCTAAGCCGCAAGCGGCGACGCAGTATTTGACCTGCCGGCCTCCGAGATGATATGGTAAGCCCAGTGATCCTCGCCCCACAGGCTTCGCGAATGTCCCATACTGAATCGCTGTCTTCACCTGGAGCAGACCGGCGCATCGAGGAGCTGTGCCGGCTCTTTGTCCACGCCCTCGGCGCCGGCCCGCCTCAGCCACGGCTGGAAGAGTATCTGCGCGATACGATCGGACCCGGACAGGACCGATCGCAAACGCTCCTCCTCGAACGCCTGCTGGCGCTGGAACTCCGCTGGCGTCACGGACAGGGCGAGACGCCCACCGTCTCCGAGTATTTGCCGCGCTTCCCCGGCCAGGCCCACGCCGTCGAACGGGTGTTCCGCCTCCATCTCCTCGAAGGCGCGGCCCGAGAGCAGCCGACCGCGCGCACCGCTCTCGACGATCTGCCCGAACACGAACGGGAAGCACGCCGTTTCCAGATGGCCGAGCCGCTGTCCGGCGCGACCACCGACCTCGCGCCCGATGAGATGCTGCCGGGCTCGCCCTCGCCTTCCTGGTGGCCAACCCTGGCCGACTACGATATCCTCGGCGAGTTGGGACAGGGCGGCATGGGCGTCGTCTACAAGGCGCACCAGCGCAGCCTGAACCGTTTCGTCGCGCTCAAGATGGTCGCCGGCTCAACACACACGACCCTGCAACTGGCGCGCTTCAAGGCCGAGGCTGACGCCATCGCCAAGCTGCAACATCCCAACATCGTCTCAATCTTTTCCATCGGTCAGTATCGCGGCCAGCCTTTCTTCGCCCTCGAACTGGTCGAGGGCGGCACACTGCGG
>JBBSDR010000369.1:0-6493 GCA_038240465.1 Gemmatales bacterium | reverse complement strand
GGCTGATCGGTCTTGATGAGCAGTTGCTTGCGAAACTCGCCGGGCTTCGTGAGCTGGCACTTGAACGTCAGCACCTGCGTCGCCGCCGGCGCGACGGCCAGTTCGCCGCTCAGCGCGATGCCGTCGCCCTGGCCATCGACGGCGATGATGCGGAACGGCTTCTGGCCGCGGACCACGACCTTGCGCACGAGCGAATCGCCCACCTGGGCCATTCCGAGCCGCAGCAGCGAGGGGGTCGCCGCCAGGGTCGATTGCACGTCGGCCTCGACAAGGATGGGAAGCAGCGGGCTGGCCGGATCATTGGTCCGCAGGTTCAACTCGTGCTTGAGCGCGCCGGGAGGCACCTCGGGCTTGAGGGTCACCTTGACCTGGTAGCCGACCTGTCCGGGCCGGCGATACAGTTCGCGATAGGTGGCCTCGAACGGTAAGTCCTTCGCCAGCGCCTCGGTGACGCGCCAGTCGAGCGTGCCGGCGTATTCGACGTCAATGGTCTGCGACGCCCCCTGTGCCGGCGAGACGGTGCCAAAGGTGATCTGGCCCGGATTCAAGACGACGTCGCCCCGGCTGATCGCCGAGACTTTCAGTTCGGCCGTCGAGATGAACGTCGGGCCGACAGTGACAAAGACGGTGACGGACTTCGGCCCGGTAAATCGACGGCCATCCATGGTGACTTCAATGTACCCGGACTCGCGTGGCTGCAGCACCTTGGGAACGGGTGTGGCGACGACGCAGCCACAGGAGACGCGGATGCTGGATACATCGAGCGGCACCGCGTAGATGTTGGTGATGGCGAAGCGGTGATAGAGTTGAGCGCCGCGGGCGACGGTGCCGAAGTCATGGCTGACCTGGTCCTTGAACAGTTTGTTCGCCCAGCCCTGCGCCGTTGCCGCAGGTGCTGTCGCCAGCAGGGCCAGCCCCGCGAACAGGACCTGTCTCATGCGTTGTCGCCTCCTGTGCCGTCGAGTCGTTCCACTGTCTGCAAACCGATGCTGGATTCTACCGGTCCATGCCTGGCGCGAAAAGCCGGATTGCGATTGCCTTCGCGACTTCCGCGCCCGTTAATGACGATTGCGAATTCTGGGCAATCCGGAGGACCTCCTCATGAGTGTGGACATGACTGCTCTGGCGAAGACAGCCCTGATCGGCGAACTGGAGCATCTGCTGAAGGAGTTAAGACAACTGGTCGATCCGCTGACGGAGGCGCAGTTCTGGAGGAAGCCGGTCGAGCCGGGCAACTCAGCCGGGCATCTGGTGCTGCACCTGACGGGCAACCTGAGCCACTTCGTCGGCGCGCAACTGGGCAAGACGGGCTATGTCCGCGAGCGCGAGCGTGAATTCAGTGAAACGCAAGTGCCGCCCAAGGATGTCGCGCTGTCGCGCCTGGATGATGTCGTTGCGCTGTTTCGCCGCATTGTGGAGGGACTGACGCCGGAGCAGTTCGCCGCGCCGCATCCGACGGAACGTCTCGGCCTGGTGCTGCCGGGACTGCTGCATCTGGTGACACATTTCGCCCTGCATCGAGGGCAGATGTCGTACATCGTGCGGCTGGTGCAGCGGTGACGTCTCAGTCTCCACGACGTCGAAAAACATGGGCATGAAGGATTGATACCGTTTGCCTGTCCGGCTCAATGCGATACAGAACGGTCAGGGGGGCGGCGATGCAAACGCGCCGCCCACGAGACCGAGACTCGCCCTCAATCCAGGGTACAGTTCGCAAGCGCTCCTCGATCAGTTCCAGAGCGGCGATGATGGCCTGTTGAGCAACCGGACTGGCGAGATCATAGGCAGTGGTCACTTCTGAGATCGCTTGGCTGTGCAAACGGACCTGGTACATCACTCCTTCTCCTGACTGCGGAGGCGAGCGAACGCCTCTTCGGACGTGACCCAGTCGTTGGACTGTTCGCGGCGCTGGAGTTCTTCCTCGCTGATGTCCGGTTCGACATACTCCCACTCTGAAGGGTCGAATCCGGGGATCGAGGGACAGACCATGAAATGTCCCAGCACCCTCCCGGAAGGATCGACTACCTCGACGACCTGGCCTGGCTGGTTCAACTGGCTCGAAACGGCGGCATCGACAACGATTCTCGTCATGGTTGTTCTCCGGATCAGAAGATGCTTGACGGTCCCATTCCTCCATCATTATAACCGCGTGTTTCACTCTCCGCCCAGAGAGAAGAGCGCGAAAGGCGAAACAGGCCCTCGCGCTCTTTTAGGACCCCTTACTCATTGCCGGGACTCGGATGTGCCACCACGGGCCAGCGGTCCTTGAATTTGTAATGCACATCGTTGTCGATGTCGTGGCAGGACTGGCAGAACAGGTCGGTGCGCAGTTGGCGTTGTTCCTTGTCGCGGGCCGTCTCGTTCTTGCCCGGCCGCCAGGGATTGAGGACGCCATACCAGCGCTCGTCCTTCGCATTCTTGATGTGTTCGCTCG
Source organism: Gemmatales bacterium (assembly GCA_038240465.1). Lineage (GTDB taxonomy): Bacteria > Planctomycetota > Planctomycetia > Gemmatales > Gemmataceae > JBBRIK01. The sequence goes on along the minus strand of JBBSDR010000369.1, from coordinate 4,059 downwards.
CCGGCCCGTGACAGTTCTCGCAGCCGACGTTCTTCAAGTGCGGCGTGTCCTTCTCGCCCTTGAAGCCCGACTCGTAAGCGAAGCCAACCGTGTGACAGACGATGCACTCCGCGTCGAACTGCCGCAACGACGGCTGTTTCGCGTCGGCCAGCGAGGCGTAAGCGTGAGCGTGTTTCGATTTGCCCCACACGTCGTAGGCCGTCTCGTGACACTTCTTGCACTTGTCCGAACCCACATAGGTCGGCGCCAGGCCCGGAATCGCCACCTGCGAGGGATGCTTCATCTGGCCGTACTTCGTCAGGTAATTGCCCGTCTTCAGTTCCTTCGTGTACTGTTCCATCAGGGCCACGATCGGCTGTTTCGCCTGCTCGCCTTCGGGCGTCAGGAACTCCTCGCTCAGCGACACCAACTGATGGCGATACTCGAACGGCTTCGTGGCCTTTCCCGTCGCATAGACGCCGACGACGCCGACGTAGCGTCCCTTCCAGCCGACGGTAGTGATGAAGGTTTCTCCAACGCGGGCCGGTTCCGAGGACGGTTCGCTCTCGGCACTCAGACAGACAATGACGTGAAACTGCGGATAGTCGCCGGCCAGCTTCTTCGCCTGCTCCACCGTCCCTTGATAGAGAAGAACGTTCAGGTCGGCTCCATCTCGGGCCAGGCCTTTCAGCAGAGGCGGAATCGCTTCACGGTGTTCGTCGAGTTGCACCTTGTTCGCTTTTGCCTTCTCGCCGACAGAAGGATCGATCAGGCTGGTGACGCCCACCTTGAGACGCGATCCCTTGACCGCCTCGACGACGTAGGATTTCACCTGTTCGGGATACAGAGAATCCTTGTCGTGGAGATTGGCCGACACCACGGCGGGACTCGGGTTGTTGAGCGCATACTCGCCCAGCAGGTTAAACAGTGACAGCGACGCCTCATGTTCGCCGAGGCCGACGGCGAGGTAACCCATCTGCTTGAGCGATTCCATCGAGTAGCGATACTTGAGCATCCCCTGGACGTTGGGCAACTGGCGCGGCCCCTGTTTCTGGGGGATGTCGCCGAGATCGACCGGCGCCACGGCCCAGTCCTTGTTCTTGAGCAACTGGAGGAAGTTATAGCGCCGTTCCAGGCCGCCCACCTGGGGACGCGAGCAGCCACAGGGCAGCAGGTAGCCGTGCTGCTCGGCTGACAGCACAAGGGCGACATCGGGTTTTTCCCAGCCCTTGAACAGCCGCGGCGGCATCTCCAGGGCGGGTTTCTCCTCGGCCGGCCAGAACATGGCGCACAGGCACGTCACGGCCCCAACGCCCAGGCTGAATATGCCGAGCAGTGCCAGGATGCGCTTGCCTTTGTTGCCGTTCGTCTGCATGGTTGAATCCCTTCTCCTTGTCGCGCACTCGCTCCGCGGGTGCGTTACTGCGTTGCCTTGCCTGTCACGGGAATGCGAAGTCGCCGGTTCGCGGCCCCCTCGATTCGCAGATAGATGGCCGTATCGCGATATGCTTCGCTGTCGCGGCGCGGAAAGGTGCCGCTGACCTGATTCGGGCCGATTTCCAGAGCCAGCGACCAGGTCCGTCCGCCGGCGTCCGTCTTTGGTTCACCCAGGTGGACCTTCATGAACTTGGGGACTTGCTCCAGTTTCAGCGAGAGGTCCTTTCGTGCCGTGTGCAGACTGATCCGACGCTGCGTCCCGTTGCGAACGGCGAAAGGCTCCAGGACGATGCCGTTCTCGGCGCCGACCAGCGACACGTCGCCGCGCACCGCGCCGCGCACCTGGACTTCGAGTGGCTCGGGCAGAATAATCCGTTCGCGCGGTTTGATGAGAATCTGGTGCTGAAAGTAGCCCTCGTCGAAGCGGGTGCCGTCGGCAAGCCGCTCTTTCGCCGTCACGCGCAGTTGATACCCGGAGCGCACCTCCCCGCCGATGAGGCCCCCATCCGGGAAGGTGGACAGGGCTTGACGATCGTGTTCCGTCAGCGGCGCGGGCCGCGCACAGGTTACGAAGGGCGCTCCCGTCGAAACGATTTCTGGTTCCTCAAGGTTGTATCGCGTCGAGGACCATACACGCACCGTTCGCTCGGCGCTGTCCCCGGGCAGAAGGGTCCCGGCGCTGATGTCGCCGATGTCCATTCGCAGACCATCGACGAAAAAGGCGTTGGCTTTGAGCGTCACTCCACCGCCGGAGTGCGGGTCCTGCCACCACAGATCCGCGGAGAGTTTTTGCAGTCTTGGGCCGGGTGCAGGGGCGCGACGGGCCTCCCACTGAAGCCGGATAAAGCCAACGGCTCGGGGCGGCACGCTGACCCCCTCGGCAGCGCCCTTCTCCAGCAGCCTCCCCCTCGTGGCCTGCATTTGAAGGCCCTCGCGCTTCTGGAGGAAGGCCAGGGCGGTGAGGATGGACGGCAGTTCTCCCCCCGCACCCTGCCCAGGCCAGGACGCTGCCACGGACGCCAGAGAGGAGTGCCAGCTTTCAGGCACGATGAATAACCTGACCTCGGAGCATGACGTGCAATTGACGGCGAGCAGCCCGACGCGAACCTCTTCGTCGTTGGGGTTCTCGAACCAGAAATCGTGCTGCCCCGACTGACCGTACTCCGTGGCGATGCGCCGCGCCGGCTCGGAGGACTCTGGCGGATACTCCACAAGGGGAAAACTCAGATGCAAGTCGGCGTTCGCGGGCGTAACTTTTCCTTTATTCTTGCGCGCCGATGGCGGCGCGGGCGCCCGCGATACATACATCGACGCGAAGGTCACGCCGAAGATGATCGCGATCACCATGACCAGCAGCACAACGATCTGCATCGGCTTCATACCCGCCACCTGCGTCGGAGAAGACTGCGCGAAGAAGCAAGAGGGGCCGTATTGGCCCCAATTGTAATACGCAAGCGCAGGGGGAACAAGGCGGACTCACTCGACGAACTCAACCGCGACCGGTGTGGGGATGATTCCGGCCCGGTGTCCCTCGTCCAGCAGCAGGCGCACCGCCTCACGACCGCGCGGTCCGTAATCCAGCGTCCAGTCGTTGACGTACATGCCGACGAACTGATCCGCCAGCTCGCGCGTCATGTCGCGCGCGTATTGCAGAGCGTAGCCCAGGGCGTCGTCGCGATGGGCCAGCCCATAGCGAATCGACTCCTTGATCAGCTTGCTGATCCGGCTCATCGTCTCGGCGCCGAGGTCGCGACGGACGACATTGCCTCCGAGCGGCAGCGGCAGGCCGGTCTTCTCCATCCACCAGACGCCAAGATCGACGACGAGTTTCAATCCCTGATTCTGGAAGGTCAACTGTCCTTCGTGGATAATCAGGCCGGCGTCGAACTTGCCCTCCGCGACGGCCTCGATGATCCGATCGAATGGGACCACCTCGTGAGCGAAGCCGTCCGGCAACAGCAGCCGCAGCGCCAGAAAAGCCGTCGTCAGCGTGCCGGGGACCGCGATGCGGACGTTCTTCAGATCGCCGATGGCCAGCGGCTCGCGGCTGACGACCATCGGGCCATAGCGGTCGCCCATGCTGCAGCCCGAGGGCAGCAGGGCGTACTTGTCGGTCAGATGCGCGAAGGCGTGCAGGCTGACGGCGGTGACTTCCAGTTCGCCCTTGAGCGCCCGGCGATTGAGCGTCTCGATGTCCTGCAACTCGTGGCGGAATTGCAGGTCGCCGGTGTCGATCTTGTCGTGTGCCAGGGCATAGAACATGAAAGCGTCGTCGGGATCGGGGCTGTGGCCGACGGTGATCAAGCGCTTGCTCATGCGAGTCCTCACTTCGGGGTATGGGCCTGTTGTAAGAACCGCTGTCGTCGTCGTCTTGCAACCGTCGTAACGTAACCCCGTCTTGCGGTGGTGCAGGCGTCTCGCCTGCTCTTCCCGTGGTGCAGGCGTCTCGCCTGCTCTTGCCGTGGTGCAGGCGTCTCGCCTGCTCTTGCCGTGGTGCAGGCGTCTCGCCTGCTCTTCCCGTGGTGCAGGCGGCTCGCCTGCTCTTCCCGTGGTGCAGGCGGCTCGCCTGCTCTTTCTGGTAAGTGCAGGCGGCTCGCCTGCTCTTTCTGGTAAGTGCAGGCGTCTCGCCTGCTCTTCCCGTGG
>JBBSDR010000368.1:0-6500 GCA_038240465.1 Gemmatales bacterium | reverse complement strand
ACGCAAGACTCGTTTCCGGCTGCTGGCCAGCTCTACCGGACGGGATTCGGACCCGCAGGGTTCCGACGGAAGGTTTCCGATTTGTAGTCACTACATCTCATCCCCCTCCCCCAGGCTTGGCCTGGCGCAATGACCCCTTTTGGCCCCTTCACGGCGGAAGCCTTACTTGTTGTCGGAGCGCCGACCGCAGATCCACGATGTCCTGCGGCACGACATTGGTCAAGCGCTGCCATGTACCGATCGCTTTCGCAAAGTCATTGTCCGGGGTCGAACCGGCAAGGTGCGTGTACACATAATCCCGAAGAGGACGGAATATCTCTTTTCCCGAGTACTCCTCCAGCCAAGCGTTTCCTGCCAGGTAACCGCGGATGACATTCTCGGCAGCGGTCAGCGCGGCGTTCACAATCCCTGCCCCGGTCCAGTGAGCTGCGGAAGGCGGGAGGTTGACGTACCAAGGCGATGCGGTAATGTGCGCCGCGGCTGCCGCAATTGTGGGCAGGCCTGCCGGGGTCAGGTGTGATGGGAAGTTGTCAAGAACGGCCTGCCGTAGCTGGTTCAACACATGCCGGCACGCCAACCAGCAGGGCTGTAAGTTTGCGAGCCGAGACATTTCGGCGGTTACCTGGCCCGCCGTCCGACCCCTGTTGTTTAAGCCACAACCAAGGATCGCGGCTTGATCGAGGAGATAGTTCTCGACCTCGTGCCGAGGCAGGCGAAAGATCATTACGTTTGGCCACTTTGCTCTATTCGTGATCCCGAGATCTCTGTCAACGACACCGAAGACGTGGTTGATGCCTTCCACACGCGCCGCCTCGACAATGGGCCGCACGGCCGCAGAGTTCCCCGCGAGAAAAAAAACAATGTCCGGGTCGTCGTTCCAAGCCTTTGAGAGGTAGTCGCGCGTCAGGCTGTCTTCCACCCAGAGGACGATCGGGGCGGCGGCAAACATCGCACCCAGGTGAGCGGCGGTGGTCATTCAACCTCCACCATAGCGCGTTGCTTCCAGGCAATCGTGCGGGGATCGGAGTCCGGGACTAGAAAATGGCGCTGGAAGGAGAGGACGGAATCGTAGACCCGGGGGGAGTGAGTCGCAATGACAAGCTGAACGTGAGGCAGAAGCTCGCGAATGGCGCGCAGCATAAGTGCGTGCCATTGGGGGTCGAGGTGGAGTTCGGGCTCATCAATTATCAAGAGTCCCTGATCGAATTTCAGCCGGAGGAGAGACCCGAAGAGAGCGAACAGTTCCAACTGGCCGGAACTTAGGTCATCCAAAGGGACTTTTGCGCCGCTGGTAATGGAGAGGAATACATCAAACCCGGCCTCAGGGTCGTCGCTGAGCGGCTCCACCGTAAACTGTTGCCGCGATCCTGTGTAGAAGGACGTCCAGACGCCATTGAGTCTCTGTATGATCGTCTCATATTGGTAGAGCGAGGTGGACGGAGATAGCGGCACGTCTCGCATGAATGCGTGCGCTTTGGCGTTCACAAGGTACTGTTTAACCAGCCAGACACGGTTGGTTTCCGTCTCGCTGGGTCGCTTGCCCTTCTTTCCTGCCGTAATCGATACGGAACCGACGAGCTTGGGTCCACGCCAGGATGAGAAATAGAGGCACGGTACGGACACAGGACGGCTCGGAACGCCCTTGGACGTATTCCTCCAGGTCGAGTGTCCATCGGAGCCTACGACTGTGTCGTATTCGCCGTGTGGGGTTGTGATGGATGCCGACACTTGGTAGTCCACCGCCCCTTTTCGGACTCCTTCCTTACCACTCGCTCCTCGAACGGAATCCTGATGCCCGGCTGCGAGCAAACACGCTTCCAAGACCGTTGTTTTCCCACAGCCGTTTGGGCCAGCCAGCACAACGATGTCCGACGCCGTCTCAGACGCATTCAGGAACGAGAGTTTCAATTCCTCAACGCCGCGGAAATTCTTGATTTCAAGTTTACGGATTCCAATGGGAAGCGTGTTCAGGTTGTGTGGCATCGTAACCCTTCCAATGCGCGCTTGGTCATGATCCTGCGTCCAGACTGCTCAATCCGCTCGCTGAGGAACGCGGGCCCTACACCAGAGCCGAGAAAGGGGAGCCGAGACAGGGGCGAAAGCCGAGAAAGGGGGCGGCGAAAGCCGAGAAAGGGGTCGGACCCCATCCCGGACTCTTCCCCTCCTTGTCGAGCAGGACGTGGATCGTGTCGCCGTCCGTGACCTTGACGACCTTGCCCGTGAACGGCATCGGCGGATCGTCAGCGAGTGTGGGCGCGACAGGATCAGGAAGAGACACACCCGCTTCATGGAGTCGCCTCTTGTGCAGCCTCCTCGGATGGCTTACAAACGCTTCCTGGCAGGCACCTTGTCATGAGCCTTGTCTTGACGGCCCTGGATATCGCGGGCGACTTCCGTGCCGCGATTGATGATTACCGCCGCTCCCAGACTGCGTTGTAATCGCCCATACCTTTATGCTTTGTGTAGACGGCCTCTGCGGCCAAGTGGTCGTCTCCTTCGTACCCGAGAGAAGGTTCCTCCCGCCACCCCCCATTGTCGAACTTGCGGACAGTGACCAAGTATTTTTTGGCCGGACCGATATCCTCGATTTTCTTGTGAAGTTCTGCCTTCTTGGCCCCATATTTATCTTCGAGAGCCTTCTCTTCAGCTTCCGTCAATTTGAGAGCCACAAGGTCCTTGCCTGCGGCTTGAACTCTCTCGAGCAGTTCGAGTTTCTTCGCAAGCACCTGAGTATCGCTGATTGCCTGCATGGCCTCGACTAATGCTCGTGTTTCACGCTCGCCCTTGAGGAGTGGCGGAGGGCCTTCGACAGTCCCGGTTTTTTTTGAGGTACACCCATCACATCCGACCAGCAACGTGCAGGCGAAAACGAGGAACAAGGAACTGATGGTCTTACGCATGGCGCAGTCACTCCTGTTTGATTGTCGAGGATTGCCCGATCACGCTTCATCGCGCAGACTTCTTGATTGCGTCCTTCACGAGACGTTCGAATTCCTCCTCGACGTCTTTCTTAAACTGATACTCCAGCAAGTCTTGAAATGCCTTGAATTGCTCCTTGGCAGGCTCCAGGGATTTGTAAGCGAGGCTCTCAGCAACTTGCTGGCACTTGTCTTGATCCCAGTTGTTCTCCCCTGTCCACGTCCCCCGCTTACCCATTGGATCGATGAAGCCAGCCAAGAGCTTCGGATCCTTTGGGAGCACGATCTTGCCTTCGTCGTACCGAATCCCCTTGAGGGGGTACAAGGCCACAACCTCGACATTGATTCGGAGCTCCAAGAGGATCTTGTTGCCTGCTTTCTCTTGCATGACCACCTCGACGGTCCTGGGTAGTGCAAGACACGCCTCCATTTGCTTATCGGCCTTGAGGTTTGCCGCGCGAACGTGCGAGACGGACTTCTCGCACGTAGTGGCTTTCGCCTGGTCCCAGAGCACTTTCGCTATCACTATCGCCGCGTCTCGACCGTAGACCGCCGCCAGTCGAACAATGGTGGGGTTGACGGCGCTGGCCTGGGTCATTGGCCCAAAGAACATCGTGGCAATCACGATCAAAGGGGATATGAACCGGATCACTGGGTTTCCTCCACGGGCGATGATTCGTTGAGGCCTCTTCTCTCCTTCGCCGAAAAGTCCGGATTCGCCAACCAGCGTTGGTTGATCAGTCGAGATCCGCAATTGACTTATCGGGATCGTCAGTTGACCGAGCAGCCAGCGCTAGTTGATCTTTCCAGCCTGGCTTGAGAAGGTCGCCCGAATACCTCTTACATTACAGCTGCTGCCGAGGTCGTGCAAGCATTTTCTTTGCACCGCGTTCGCGGTGTGATACCGCGACAGGGAGGCCGCTTCCTATCCCTCGTGGATCGCCTTCCCTCCTGGGAAGGGCAGAAAGGGGTCAGACCCCGCCGAGCCTGCGAATGAAGGATCTGAAAAGAAAGGTGGCAGGAACCGATAAGTCACACATCGTCTTCCCGCAGTTCTGACGACAACCCGTCAGTAGCTTTCCGGCAACTCCCCCCGAAGCTGGCGCTCGAAGCAACACATGGCAAGGCCTTCCGGTCGAGAGTTTCCGCCCGGCGGTCGAAGACTCGCCAGGTCCGGAAGGTCGTCGGGATAACCGAGGTAACGCTTTCGCAGCCGCACCGCCGCTTCTCCTCGTCGCGTGGCCAGCAAAGCCAGCAGCGTCCGAATGTCGCGGCGAAACGACACCAGTTCTGGACGGTTCAACGCACAAACCTCGATCAGCCCTTGCCCCAACTTGGTGAGCGCCCGGATCGTACCGTCCGGCTGCGATTCGAGGTTGTCGGCCAGGGCGACAGCGCCGAAGTCCACCATCTCGGGGAAGTCTTTCTTCCAGGCATTGCACACGCAGCAGGCGTAAACGAGGTCTTCGTACACACTGGGTCCCTCCGGCATCAGGCTCTGGGGCCGGACGTGGTCGCTGCTGAAATACGCCGCACCGTCTGGGAGCCACGTTTCGCGGCCGAGACAGTAAACGCACCGGAAGGAAAAATCGTCTCGCAACCAGGGCTTGTAGTGCTTGTAGTCCAGATATCCCCGAGGACCGTGGCGGCGCCGGTGGGCAATGCCTGGGTAGTCAAACACGTTGACGGCTGGCGGAGTCACTGGGCGGATTCCTCGGGCAGTTGTTCGATTTCTTGCCGCAATTCGGCGGCAGTCTGATGGAGAAGGCGGTCAAAAGGAGCCGCCCATTCGTGGGCGAGAGATTGCAGTTGCTGGAATTCCTCTTCCTCCTCCGCGGACAGAGCACCCTTCAGTTTCCGGGCGATCAACTCCAGCCGCCGCCGGTTCTGGGAACGCCAGCGCATCGCGGCGATGTGCTCGCGCAGGGCGTCGCGCATCAGGCGCTGGGCCAACTCCTCCACCGAAGTCTGTTCGTCCGCCGCCTGCTGGCGCAACTCCTCCGCCAGGGCATCCGGCACTTGAAGCATGAACCCCATGATCCCTTGCCTCCACAGGGCTGTTTGGTACGAACCCTCAAAACCACCAGCATTGTCGGCCCCTGGACTGCGGCATGTCAAGAGGTCAATACTGGGTCAAACCACGAACGGTAGAGTTCGGAAGGTAAGACAACCGTAACATGAGGCGAGGGACCGGAAGGGCGGTCCGATTTCGGCGATGACCCTCGACATCGACATGGGCGCACCGCGATCGGTTCTGCTCTCAGAGGGGGGTGGGGGAGGAGCAGTTAACGAATCCTGCGCCCATGATAACCAATGCACGCCGCGCCATCCCAGCACACATTCCACGAGGCAGCAAGGCAAAGAAAAGGGGACAGACCCCGAGTGAAGAAAGGTGTCGCGGACCGTATCACAATTCGAGGCGGCTCTGCGTAAATCACTCGCTCGTCCCACATCTCTCCCCTCAGGCAAGTGGGAAAAGACCCTCTTCCATCAGTTCTTCGCGGAGTTCGACACGGAACGGATCGTTGATGTTGAGAACGGCGACGGTCACGCGGCCGACCGGCGTGCGCCTCACCAGGATCGGACCCTCCCAGCGGAAATGCCGCGTCCACGAGTGACGGCGAGCGTTGAACAGCGGCGTGAGCTTGCGCGTGCGCGGATCGATCCCTGCGACATTGGAACCCTTGAAGCTGTTACAACTGAAGCACGCCAGACAGAGATTCGAGGCCCGCGTCGGGCCGCTGTGCTTCAAGGCGATGATGTGATCGATCTCGAAGGTTGCATCGTCATACTCCTGGGGAATGTGGCAGTATTCGCAACAGTGGCTTGCTCGCTCCCAGACCAGCCGTATCAGCGCTTCGTCCATGAACGTCTCACGGGAGGGGGCGTTTAGTGGACTTGAGAGTTCGGCGAGCTTTGGACTTGAGGATGGACAGTAGACTGCCGGCTTTGACGTAGGCGAAAAGTTCTTCCTTCTCGGCTTCCGACAGAGCGTCCGCCTGATTCCTCACGGTCAGATCGTGCATGCGGGCCTTCTCGCGGACGTTGAAGCCAAGGGTGAGGAGGTAGCGCGCCATTTCCAGCGGCAGTTGACCGTCTTCGTTGCCCAGAATGCGGGCGAGGATGGCAACCTCGCTCGCGCCGGCAACTTGATGGTTGGCGATCATGGACACGGAATTTAACTCCTCCTTCCAATGGGTTCGCTCTCAGGGTCAGCGTAGCACGGGGAGAGACGCTTTGGCGAGAGAAAAGAGATTGTTCGGCCCAATACTGGTCGGCAAGATAACCACTTGCTCGTATTTCTCACCTCGGCAGCGAATACCGGTCCTGATGGCGGGGCCGACCAACCACAGCGGGTCTCTTTCGGAGTGGTTATGTAGACCATCCGCCGTTCAAAGGAGACAGGACACCACCTGAGCCGCTGCCCGGGGAAAAGAGATACGATCATGCCAGCCCCTGTCGTTTGCGCGTATCCGTTCACGCTGTAACCGACAGAATTATTCTCTAATTATCACTTGAGCTGACTTTGTTTGGTAACACACATATTACCCGTAACGATTATTGCTTACGTCGGCGCTTGGT
>JBBSDR010000367.1:0-6506 GCA_038240465.1 Gemmatales bacterium | reverse complement strand
TCCGTCCTTGCACTTCTCCAGTTCGGCCACCGAGGGATAACACATCTGGTCCTCTTGCACATGCTCCTGTTCGCTGAGCCAGCGGCAGTACTGGGCGCACTCGTACCAGTTCAGGTTCATCGCTGGACAAGTCGGGGCCGGGGCATACTCGCGCGGATGAGGGTGGCGAACGTCGCGGTGATCTTGCATGAATTTCTGAAACTGTCCGGCCGTGACGGGCGTCGTGGCGAGGGCGAAACTGCGGTCAATGCGACGGCGGTGCAGCATTTCCGGCGCGCGCCGCTGCGGTGCCTGATAGGGCGAGCCCATCGTGAACTCCACCGGCCCCGGCACGACCGTCATCGTCTGGCCTTCGCCGTTGACGTACCAGCGCCGCTTGCCTGGTTCGCGGACGGCCGGTGCGGCGTCCATGCGCTGCAGCGCGTCGGCCTGTCCCCAGTCGATACGCCTTGGCTCCGGCCCCTCCTTGCCGTGGCGCAGCAGCCAGCCGGTTGCCCCGTGAATGCCCGGATCGGGATCGTCGCGATACCACTCCAGGAGCCGGGGCAGCAGCCGCTCGCGCACGTTGGCCCCCAGTTGCTCGGGAGTATACACACCCAGACTCAGGATCAGCGCTCGCCGGGCCGACTCATCCGGCTCGACCTCCAGGCGCCGGGCCACAAGGTCCGCGTTGACGCCGAGCGGCCCGAGCCGATGCACCAGATAAGTGCGGCGGCGCGGGTCCGGGCCGTGGTGCTGAAGCAGCGGCCAGACCGGGTCGGTGTCCCCCAGACGGAGCAGAGCGGCGGCGGCGTTGGCCTGACGTCGAGCCAGCGATTCGAGCGCCGCCTCGGGGACTACCGGACGATGCCAGACGGACGCGGTGACCGTCGCCCCCTCCATCTCGATGGCCGACAGCGACGCGGGCCGGTAGCCCTGCTCGGCCAGGGTACGGCAGCGAGCCAGGTGCGCCTGCGGATTCAGACCGTGAACTTCCACGGCGGTCATCGCGCCACCGTACTGCCAAAGAGTGGTATAGCGCGGCCGCAGCGGCTCGCCGGGAGCGTCCGGGGCCGCAGTCAGGCTCACGTCGAGGAGAAGCCGGTCGATTGTCAATTGCCCCTTGTACTTGGCAGCGGTCATTGCCTGGATTTCCTTGAACTCGAAGGCCGACGCCGCGAGACCCCATACGGCGCTGTAGCGCGCCGCGTTCTCGGGGACAGGCATCACCTGGCAAGTCCGGGGCAGCAATCCCGCAGTTTGCAGGGAGTCGATGGCCTTCTTCTGCTCGGGCAACGGCACGCCGACGAGCAGCCGAACGTCGTCCGTTGGGTCCGCCGGCTGTCCCCAGAGAGCGACGTAGCGCTCGCCGGCAGTCCGATACCCGGCCACATCCACGGGACGAAAGCCCAGCCGGCGAAACTCCTCGTCTTTCTTGCGGATGTCCTCGGCGCTGACGCCCTGCAAGGCTCGCCACGGCCGGCCGTCGCGCAACCAGACGACTGACGCCCGCATAGTCGCCCCGGCGAGGAAGGGCCGCACACGGGTCGGCCGATAGCCGGAGCGTCCCAGTGCTTCGGAGACAGCGGGGAGTCGCTCCAACGGCAGCGTTTGACACAGGGCGAATCGCTCCGTGAGCATGCCCTCGGCGGCCTCGACCTCGCGCCTGGATTCCGAGTCCGGTTCTGTGTCAGCCCTGGATGGCCCATCCTCCCAGCCGGGCGACAGCGTTCGGGCCAGCTCGCGGCGCAGGAAAGCGACGGCGGCGGCACGGTGCGGTTCGAGCCGGGGGAACAACAGAGCGAACTGATACTCGTCGGCATCGGCGATCAGGTCGGCGAGCAATTCGGGACGGTCGGCGGCGTATTCCTGCAAAATGCTCGCAGCCACCCGTCGCTCCGCGGGCCGGGCCTTGTCGCGAAAGACGGAGCCGAGCGGCTCCGTCAGAGCGGCGCGCACCGGCAACAGGGCGTTCGTCCAGCTCCCAATGCGGAGCGGGTCGCTCCGGAGCAATGGTTCGACGGCCTGGTGAGCGACGGCCGGCCAGCGCGGGTTGTCGGGGTCGAATTGGGCCAGCGCGACCAGACAGCGGAATCGTTGTCGTGGATCGATGCCGGCCCGATTCGTCTCGGCCCAGAGATCGGCTGTCAGGTCGCCGCGATAGGGGGCCAGCACCTCGCACAGCATGAGCATCTCTTCCGGATCGATTCCCGGATCGGTCAGGCGGGTGCGCAGAAAGGACAGTTGCTCTCGGTCTTCGCGCAGCAGCGCCAGGCGGGCGTGGACGAGGCGCCGTTCTTCCAGTTCGTGCCGCGCCACCAGTTCGCGGAGGCGCGGGGTCACCTGAACCCGGAAAGGTTCCAGGCCATCGAGCAGGGCCGGGACCGACTGGGAGTTGGCATCGAGAAGGGCCTGCACCTGAACGCCGACGCGGTCGGACTCGGCCCTGCGCGTACGGCCCTGTTCGCGTATCAGGAGCGTGTAGCCGATCGCGAGGGCCAGCATGGCCGTGGCGCACAGAGCGGTGGCCGCCGAAACCAGCGTCTGATGATGGCGGCGCCAGCGCGAGGCGCGCATCCGCCACGATTCAGGATAGGCCGTCACCGGCTCATCCGCGAGCCAGTGTTCCAGGTCATCGGCCAGGGCGCGGGCCGATGGGTAGCGGTCTCCGGGCCGCAGCGCCATGGCTTTGAGGCAGATCGCTTCCAGCGCCGCGGGGACAGCGGCGTTCACTGCCCGGGGTCCGGGAAATCGCCCCTGCCGCACTCGTTCGAGTGTCTGCGCGAGGTCCAGGCCCTCGAACGGCGTCTTGCCACTGATCAGACAGTAGAGGGTGGCCCCCAGACTGTAGACATCGCTTGCCGGCCCCAGTGCGTCGAGGTCGCCGGTCGCCTGTTCGGGACTCATGAATGCCGGCGTACCCATGACCGCGCCGGCCTGGGTCTGAGTGGATTGCTGATTGTCGCTTGTCGCTGGTCGATTGTCGCCACCATCCATCGGCAATCGACACTCTTCAATCTTCATTTGCTTGGCAAGGCCCCAGTCAACGACGAGCGTTTCGCCGTAGGGGCCGAGCATGACGTTGGCCGGCTTCAGGTCGCGATGAAGGACGTCCCGGCTATGAGCATAGGCGATTGCGTCACAGACTCCGAGGAACCGCCTCAGGAGTTTGCGCAGTTCCAGGGCTTGTTTCCCCGGCGTGCGCGCGGCAGGGTCCGGTTGATGATAGCGGCGAATGGCCTCTTCGAGGCTGTCGCCCTTGATGAAGCGCATGGCGTAGTAGGGCCGGCCATCGTCGTAACAACCCAGGCCATAGACCGGCACAATACCGGGGTGTTCGAGCCGTCCGGTCAGTTCGGCTTCGAGGACGAACCGCGCCCGGCTCTCGGCATGAAGGGCGTGGCGCTGCTGGATCTCCTTGAGAGCGACCTCGCGCTGCAACTCCTCGTCCCGGGCCACGAATACCTCGCCGAGTCCGCCGCGGGCATGCGAGCGGAGGATGCGAAAACGCCGGGGTTTCGCATCCGCTGCCGGGCGCGAGGGAGGTGGTGTTGATCCTGGCTCCGTCCGCGGCGGCGCGGCTGTGGTGGGCGCGAACCCCAGAGTGTTGAGGGTGGCCCCGAGGTCTAGCCGGGTTGGCGGCATGAACTGCGCGAAGTCCAGGCCGGGAGGAAAGGCGGCCAGGCACTGCTGCAGGTTGTTGCCGTGCAAGCGCAGATGAATGTCGGCGAGCGCTTCGAGAAGGGACAGGTCGTGTTCGCTCAGTCCCTGGCGTTCGCGCAGCACGGAGCGGACGCTGCGTTCTCCGCCGGCCCTGTTGTCATGCAGGGCTGCAAGGAGAACGTCCTGAGTGACGAATCCTGTCTGCACGGCCAGGACGGCGAGCAGCAGGTCGCGGTCGGTAGTCGCCATGAACCGCTCCAGATTGGGACCCCATGCGAGATCGCGTTTTTCCGGGGCGAGCCGGGAGCGTCAGCGACCGGAGTCTTCGCATCACTCCGGAGTGATGCGAATCTGCAGACTACGCTCTTTCGAGGAGCAACTGCAATAGCTGCTTCGCTGCCTCCCCGGATTTCACCCCTCCGCCGCGCCAGGCCTCGACGAGGGACACCACCTCGGCATCGCCGGCGCGGCGGGCATAGCGCTCGCCCAGCAGTTGTCGAGCCAGTCGCAGCAACTCCTCGCCCCCAGCACTCATTCTCTCGCTGCGCTTGCACGAACGAATCATCTCCCACAGGGCATCGATTCCCTGGCCGGTTCGCGAACTGACGCGCAGGATCGGCGGCGCTGCACGGTTTCCCAGGCTCATGATCGTCTTGAGTTGCGCCTCGACATGTTCCGCGTTCGTCAGATCGCCCTTGTGGACGACGATGACGTCAGCCACCTCCAGCACCCCCGCTTTCTCCCACTGCAAATCGTCGCCCGTCTCCGCCTGCAACAGCAAGACGACAACGTCCACCAGTTCGCGAACGACCGTGTCTCCCTGTCCGGCCCCGACAGTCTCCAGCAGGACGATGTCGAAGCCGAAAGTCTCCACCAGGCGAACCATGACGTCAAGGTGTTCGGCCACGGCACCGTGGCCTCCCGCCGCCGCGAGACTGCGAATGAAGACGCCGTCGTCGTCCGGCCGCGCCGGCATGCGAAAGCGATCGCCCAGCAGGGCGCCGCCGCTGAGCGGACTCTTCGGATCGCAGGCCAGCACGGCCACGGTCTGTCCCGCGGCGCGAATCGTCTCCAGCAATCGACCGATGAGGCTCGACTTGCCGACACCAGCGCTGCCGGTGATGGCGGCCGTCAGGCTCGACGGCGTCGCCGGCGTCAGGGCGGCGAGGATTTCGCTGACGTGTTCGCCGCGAGCCAGGTAGGTGAGCAACCGGCTCAGCGCCAGACGGTCGCGGCGGCGGAAGCGAGCGAGAAGCGACTCAAGCATCGGTCGGCTCCGCTCGTCGGGTATTCTCCTCAAGGAATGTGACGATGTCGGGCAACGCCGTCCCCGGACCGAAGACGCGAGCGACGCCCATCTCGAGCAACTTCGGCACATCCGCCTCGGGAATGATACCGCCGACAAGGATGCCGACGTGATCGAGACCGGCCTGGCGCAGCATCTCCAGCACGCGCGGGACAAGAGTCATGTGCGCGCCGGACAGGAGACTCAAACCGAGCCAGTCGGCGTCCTCGTCGGCGACGATGCGCACAACCCCCTCGGGAGTTTGCCAGAGGCCGGCGTAGATGACCTGCATGCCGGCGTCGCGCAGGGCGCGGGCGACGACCTTGATGCCGCGATCGTGGCCGTCAAGACCGACCTTGGCAAGGACAACGCGAATGGAAGCGGGAGACGACATGCTGCGACTCCGGAGCCGGCGCGGGGCGACAGGTTCATCATACGCGGGAGACCGGCCTGCTCCTTGCCTATCCTGACTGGCGGAATCCACCGCGCATCTCGCTTGCTCGGGTAATAACTTGATCGATAAGGGGCGTCCCGCGGAAGCCCGAGTTGGGAGAGTGCGAGAATGAGCGATCCATGCGAGGTACTCTGTGCGGGAATCGTCGTCGCCGATCACGTCTGCACGCCGATCGATCATCTGCCCGCGGCCGGCGAACTGGTGCTGGCCGATCGGCTACTGCTGGCCATCGGCGGCTGTGCGGCCAACGTGGCGACCGATCTGACGCGATTGGGAGTGCGCGCCCGCGTTGTCGGACGGGTCGGCGAGGACGTCTTCGGCCGGGCTGTCGGCGAGATGCTCCGGCAACAGGGCGTCGATATCGGCGGCTTGCTGACCAGCGCGGACACCGACACGAGCCAGACACTGATTGTCAACGTCGCCGGCCAGGATCGCCGCTTCATCCACACCTTCGGCGCCAATGCCCTGTTCGCGCCGGGCGACATTCCGCTGGAACAGGCGACGCGCTGCAAGGTCCTCTACCTCGGCGGTTATCTGCTGATGCCGGAGGTGAAACCGGAGACGCTCGCTCCGCTATTCGCGGCCGCCCGGCAGGCCGGCGCGAAGACGGTCCTCGATGTGGTCACGCCCGGGCCGGCGAATTACCTGCCCTGGCTGGAAGAGTTGTTGCCACACGTTGACGTCTTTCTGCCGAACAATCACGAGGCCGAACTGATCTCGGGAGAAAAGGACCCGATCCGCCAGGCGGAGCGGTTTCATCAGATGGGAGCAGCGACGGCCATCATCACGCTGGGAGGCGATGGCGTCGTCGTGGTCGGCCGCGACGTGCGGCTGAAGGCGGATGCCTTCGCGGTCCCGTTCGTGGACGGCAGCGGCGGCGGCGATGCTTTCGCGGCGGGCTACATTGCCGGCCTGCTCGATGGTCAGGACGTGGCTGGCTGTCTGAACATGGCGAGCGCGCTGGGAGCGAGTTGCGTGCAGGCGATTGGGACAACGACAAGTGTGTTCAATCGAGCGCAGTGCGAGGCCTTCTTGAAGACGAACACGCTGCGGATCGCGACGCTATGAGTTGTCTTGCCGCCAGCGGCGTTTGTACCACGGCGCAAAAAAATAAAAAATTATTTT
>JBBSDR010000366.1:0-6508 GCA_038240465.1 Gemmatales bacterium | reverse complement strand
TCGGTCCAACTGCGCTGGGAAACAGTCTGAGAAAAGATCGAGTGTGTTTTCGTTCGGTATTGGGCGAAAGATGCTGCTCTTCTCGGTGTTTATCACCGTTGGGCCTCTTGTTGTCATGTGCTTCACAGTCCATGTGAAAATCGGGCTTCTGGATGATGTTCTCGATGCTAAATCGAGGGTCCATCTGGCTTCCATCGGCGAGTGGGTCGTGGCCTTGACAATCTTCAGCTGTGTCTTCGCGCTCCTGATTGCTGCTCTGTTGACGAGAGACGTCTCTGGTCTGGTTGGCAATCTGGTAAAGGGGATGCAGAAAGTCGAGCAAGGCAAACTCGCGACACGCCTCGACATCGTCTCCACCGATGAGTTCGCCGAACTCTATGCAGGGTTCAATCGCATGACAGGCGGACTGGAGGAACGCCAACGCTTGCAAGACGCTTTCGGCCGTTTCATGTCGCGGGAACTTGCCGAGCGCGCTCTTCATGGCGACATGGAACTGGGAGGCGTCAGCGTTCACGCGACTGTCCTCTTCGCGGACATTCGCGGCTTCACAAACCTGTCCGAAAAGCTGAAGGCTCAGGAAATCGTGGCGCTGCTCAATCGCTACTTCGAGGCGATGGAACGAGCGATCACGGCCCAAGGGGGCTGGATCAACAAGTTCGGCGGCGATAGCATCCTGGCGATCTTTGGCGTTCCGCTCCCCCAAACAGACCACGCCCAGCGAGCAGCTAAGGCCGCTCTTGGAATGCGCTTGGCTCTGGCGGGGTTCAACGCCGAACAGGAAAAAGCAGGCGCTACAATCCTGCGGATCGGCGTCGGCGTTCACACCGGCTGGCTCGTGGCGGGGAATGTCGGCAGTTCGCAGCGGATGGAGTTTACCGTCATCGGCGACGCGGTCAACATCGCCGCCCGGCTTCAGGCCCTCAACAAGACCCTCGGCACCGACCTGCTCATCAGCCACGAGGTCTATCAGGCTGTTGGCAAAGAAGTGTCCGTCCGCGAAATGCCGCCCTCCGAAGTGCAGGGACAGTCTCTGCCCCTGCGAATCTACGCGCTCCAATAACTCACCACATTCGCGAGAATGCCTCCAATGGGATCACCTGTGTATCCATCGCTCTACCAGATCAACACCCGCATCCTCATGCAGGAGCTGGGACAAGGCGCGACTCTCGACAGCGTGCCGGACGCTGTCCTGGATCAATGGGCGTCGTTCGGCGTCGATTGGCTCTGGCTGCTCGGCGTCTGGCAGCTTGGCACCTCGGCGCGGGATATCTCGCGCTCGAATCCGCAATGGCGCGCCGAGTTCCAGCACGATCTGCCCGACCTGAAGGAAGAGGACATCACCGGCTCTCCCTTCGCCATCCAGTCCTACACTCCGAACACCGACTTCGGCGGCCGCGATGCCCTGGTGCGGATGCGCCAGCGCCTCAAGAAGCGCGGCCTCAAGTTGCTGCTCGACTTCGTGCCGAACCACATGGCACCGGACCATGCCTGGCGCTTCGCCCGTCCGGAGTTTTTCATTCACGGCAGCGAGGAGGACATCGCGCGCGAGCCGTACAACTATCTCCGCGTCCGGACGAAGAACGGCCAGGCCATTCTCGCGCATGGCCGCGATCCCTATTTCGCCGGCTGGCCCGACACGCTCCAACTCAATTATCGCCATGCCGGTCTGCGCGCCGCCCAGATCGAGACGCTGTTACAGATGGGCGAACTGTGCGACGGCGTTCGCTGCGACATGGCCATGCTGCTGCTGCCGGACGTCATCGCGCGCACCTGGGGGCAGCGCTCGCAGCCTGTCGATTCCAGCACTCCAGTTGACGGCTCGTTCTGGCCGGAAGCCATTGGCCGCGTCAAGCAGGCGCATCCCGATTTCGTCTTCATGGGCGAGGTGTACTGGGACCTCGAATGGGAATTGCAGCAGCAGGGCTTCGATTACACTTACGACAAGCGCCTGTACGACCGCCTGCACGCGCGCAGTGCCGAAACGACGCGCAAGCATCTGTGGGCCGAGATGGAGTTCCAGAGAAAATCGGTCCGCTTTCTCGAGAACCACGATGAGCCGCGCGCCGCGAGTGCCTTTCCGCCGGACGTCCACAAGGCCGCCTCGATCGTCACGTTCCTGACGCCGGGACTGCGATTCTTTCACGAGGGCCAGTTCGAGGGCCGGCGCGTCCGCGTGTCGATGCACCTCGGCCGGCGGCCCGTGGAGCAGCCGGATAGTGCGATCCGCGAGCACTACGGCAAACTGCTCGAGATACTGAAGCGACCGGAAGTGCGCGACGGCAGCTGGCGCCTGTGCGACTGCCGGCCGGCCTGGGGCGATAATCCGACCTGGTTCAACTTCCTCGCCTTCACCTGGGAAGAGGGAGAGCGACGTTTGCTGGCCACCGTCAACTACGGCGCGGCGCCTGGACAGTGCTATGTCACGATCCCCTTCGGCGATCTGAATGGCCGTCGTTTTCGTCTGCGCGATCTGCTCAGTTCGACGTCCTACGACCGCGATGGCGACGACCTGGCGGCGCGCGGTCTCTATCTCGACGTGCCGGGGTGGGGCCATCACGTTTTTGAAATGGTGACAGTTTGAGGAAGCGGAGGCGATGCAATGTCCTTTCCGTTCGATGCCACGCTCAAGGACACGATTCAGCAGTTCACGCGCGATTTCCAGACGGCCTTTCGTCTGACAGGAACACCGGCGACAGTCCTGAACGTGGACCTCTCGACGCTCAGCGCCGCCACGGATATCGTCCTGGGACATGGCAATCCGCTCCAGTCAATTACCGACTTCAATTTTCAGTCGGGACCGGACCCCGACCTGGCGCGGCGCATCCTGCTGTACAGCGCGATTCTTCCCTATCGCTTCGGGGTGCCGGTCCACTCGATCGTGCTGCTCCTGCGCCCGGTGGCGGACAGTCCTCGGGTGACCGCACGAGTCCGCTATGCGGGACGCAAGAGACGAGGTAAAATGGACTTCACGTTCGAGGTAGTTCGTCTCTGGCAGCGCCCCGTCCGAAATTTCCTCAAGGGAGGAGTCGGCACTCTTCCCCTGGCTACCCTCTGCCGGATGCCGCACGACGCACCGCTGGAGGATGCCTTGCCGCCGATCATCCGCCGGATCGACGAACGGCTTCAGAACGAGGCAAGCCCCGAAGATGCCCGCAAGCTGCTGCTGGCGGCCTATGTGTTGACGGGGCTGCGTATGCCCCGCGACCTGGCCGCGGAGTTATTTCAAGGACTCCCCTCCATGCGCGAATCGAGTACCTATCAGGCCATTCTCGACGAGGGCCGCGTCGCGGCCCTTCAGGAAACGCTGCTCGACCTGGGCCGCATTCAGTGTGGTCCCATTGACTCGACGACGGAACAAGCCATCCGGGCCATTCAAGATCTCCAGCGCCTCAAACAACTCACCCAGCGGCTGCTGCACGTCAACTCATGGCAAGACCTGCTGGCGATGCCCTGAGAGGTGCAAGCGATGACCGCGTTGATTGCTCTTTTCAGAGAGCGCACCATTCAGGACGATAGGTGAGCAACCGGTTATTCCTGTCGATTGGGAGGCGCTCGACCAATATGAACCCCCCAGTTCTCGGTCCTGTTTCGTGGGAAAGGATGATCCGCGCCGTGGAAAAAATTCGCGAACGCCTCCTGCGCGCGACGGCGGCGCTGGAACAGGCCAGCGTCCCCTACGCTGTCATCGGCGGCCATGCTGTCGCTGCCTGGGTTTCTCGAATTGATGAGACTGCCGTGCGGACCACACGAGATGTCGATTTGTTGCTCAGACGCGCGGACTTCGAGCGGGGCAAGGCGGCCCTGACCGCTGCCGGCTTTATCTATCACGATGTCCTTGATGTGCAGGCGTTCGTGGATGGGCCGCAGGGATCGATCCGCGAAGGGATCCACGTTCTGTTCGCGGGAGAAAAAGTTCAAGCGGACTATTCGGTCCCCACTCCGGATGTGAACGAATCGGAAACCGGACCTGCCTATCGCTACCTGAACCTGGATGCACTCGTGCGGATGAAACTCACCTCGTTTCGCCGCAAAGATCAGGTTCATCTCCTCGACCTCATCGGCGTCGGGCTTGTTGACGGGTCCTGGATCGGCCGCGTCCCGGAAGCCCTTCGCGACCGCCTTCAGGAACTGCTCAACGACCCGAACGGTTGATGGTGCC
Source organism: Gemmatales bacterium (assembly GCA_038240465.1). Lineage (GTDB taxonomy): Bacteria > Planctomycetota > Planctomycetia > Gemmatales > Gemmataceae > JBBRIK01. Next base: position 2,349 of record JBBSDR010000366.1, on the reverse strand, counting down.
TCCCTTGACGTTGACTTTCCTGTCCTGCCGGACTACCCTTCTTTCCACTTCAAGCCACACAGGCACGATGCCTGTTCGTCTCCGCAGGATGCCTCTCATGAACAGCGCCACGGATCGGCCTGTCGTCTCCTTCGTTCCTCCGCTGCCGGCGCGTTCCATCGCTGCCGCGCGCGTCTGTGTCGTGTCCGGACAGCGTGATGAGGAACTGCTGCGATCCCTCGCTCGCGCGGGCCACGAGGTTACTGCGGTCTCAGCAGCCGAGTTGCCGGCAGCCGCCGTTCCGGTGGGAGGGTCGGCCGCTCTGCAAGCCTCCTATCGCGTTTACGAATGGTTGCGCCCGCGATCTTTCGATGCTGTCGTCTTCGACGATTACTCCGCTCCCGGTTACTACAGTCTCCTCGCGCGGCGACAAGGACTCGCCTTTGAGGCGACGACTTTCTGTCTCGCCCTCCGCGCTCCGACTCTGTGGCAACTCGAACAACAAGGCGCGTTCCTCGATCGCATCGATCACCTGGAGGCGGACTCCCTGGAGCGCCGCTGCGTCGAACTGGCCGACGCCGTCTGGGACTCGCCGGACAACATCCTGACGTGGATGCAAGAACAGGGCTGGCCCGAACCGCGCCGGCTCCTCACGTCTCTGGACTTCGTTTCGATCGTTCCTGCCGTTCCGTCGCTGCCGCAACCGTTGCCCCTCGTTAGCGTCTGTCTGGTGCATCACGATCGGCCCGGGTTGCTGCGCCAGGCCTTGGCATCGCTCGCGGAGCAGGATTATCCACATGTCGAGGTCGTCCTTGTGGACGATGGCAGTGCCACCCCGAAAGCCCTCGAGTTTCTCGCCCATCTTGAACCGCTCTTCCTGGCGCGCGGCTGGCCGTTGATCCGCCAGCCGAACCGCTATCTCGGCGCGGCTCGTAACACGGCCGCCCGTCACGCCCGAGGTGAGTATCTGCTGTTCATGGACGACGACAACGTCGCCAGGCCGCACGAAATCAGCACCTTCGTCCGCGCCGCTCAGCACAGCGGGGCCGACATCCTCACCACCTTCATCGACTTCTTCAACGGTGAGTTGCCCCCCGACCCAAAACGGGTGCCGCTTTGCCGCTGGTTGTTTGCCGGTGTCGATTCGCCGGCCGGCATCGCTCGCAACTGTTTCGGCGACGCCAACGCCCTGGTGCGCCGCTCCACGTTCGAGCGGCTCGGCGGCTTCACCGAGGACCGCGGCACCACCCATGAGGACTGGGAATTCTTCGCGAAGGCGGTGCTGCACGGCTGCACGCTGGAAGTCGTGCCTGAAGCGCTGGTCTGGTATCGTTTCGCCAGCGACAGCATGATTCGCTCGACCTCGACGCCGCGAAACTACGCTCGCAGTCTGCGGCCTTATCTCGAAGATGTGCCGGCCCCCTATCGCGACCTCATTCGCCTGATGCAGGGACAGGCGCTGTGCAACGAACGGCTGCGGCGGTTTGAGGAGAAACCCCTCCGTTATCGGATTGCGGACACTCTTTATCGCTGGCTCAATCGCCTGCTGCTCCGGAGATTCGATCCATGACCGACGCCGAATTGCGGCAGCGCATCGGACAGTTCCCGCGCTGGCACTACCAGATTGACCTGCGCGGCCAGTTGACGCCGATTGCCGATCCAACCCGCATCAACCGGCATGAGCAGCGGCGCGAGTATTTCTTCCGTCCCGTCGTCGATCTGCTGGGCGGCTCCCTCGAAGGCAAGCGCGTACTCGACCTTGGCTGCAATGCTGGCTTCTGGTCGCTGTGCGCCATCCAGAGCGGTTGCGAATACGTCCTTGGCATCGACGGCCGGGACATGCACGTCGAACAGGCGAACCTCGTCTTCGAGGCGGCCGGCGTTGATCCCCACCGCTACGATTTTCGTTGTGCCAACCTGTTCGACGTCATGGACGATGACATTGGCCGTTTCGATCTCGTCCTCTGTCTCGGCCTGCTCTATCACGTCAGCAAACCGATGAGCCTGCTCGAATGGATCGCGAGCCGCAATACCGATCTGCTGCTGATTGACACTGCCCTGTCTTCCTTGCCGGGATCGGCCTTTGAAGTGTTTCACGAGCCACTCGACGACCCGCGCGCTGCCTGCGATCGTGAACTGGTGCTGGTGCCGACGCGTGCCGCCGTCCTCGACATGGTCCACAATCTCGGCTACGAGGCCGTCGTCCTTGAACCGCACTTCAGCAGTTACACCGGCGCGGAGGACTTCCAGAGCGGCAGTCGCCGGGCCTTCGTCTGCTCGAAGAAGACCCGGCTCACACCGGGTGCCTTGCGAGCGGTTCCCTTCGCGGCTACAGTACAGGACTGGGAATGAGAGCCTTAACATCCCGTG
>JBBSDR010000365.1:0-6531 GCA_038240465.1 Gemmatales bacterium | reverse complement strand
CGAACACAACTGCGAAATTCGGGTCGGCGATGTGTGCATCCGCTTCATGATGGAGCCAGCGGAGCATCCCACGGACCGCGAGTTGCCGGCACTTCTCGAGTTGCCGGCGTGCGAGTCTCCGGCTTCTTCCTTGGACGACGCGCTGCTGGAACTGAGTACGGCGATCCTCGAACCGGATGAGTTGTCGTCGCTGTTGACCTTCATGGATGCGTCGCTGCGCGAGGACACCTCGGCCGGGGTAGTCCACCTGGCCCTGCGAACGGTGCATCGCCAGACACTGGCCTGCGTCTGTGGCTTCCTCAGCCTCGACAAGGATGATCCGCTGCCCAGGATGGTCTTGCCGTCGCAGTCGCGGGTTGATATCCACCTGAGCCGGGAGTTGACCCAGAGGGTGCAGCGCGACGGCAAAACGGTCTGGCTCGCGGACCTGGCCCGCAGCAAGAACTTGCAGACCGAAAGCCTGGTGTCCTACGCCGACGCCCTGTGCGTGCTGGTCCGGGCGGGCGCCGCGCCGCTGGGAGCGCTGCACGTCTATCGCAGGGACACGGCGTTCGAGTTGCGCGAGGTCCGCTTCTGCGAGGCGCTGGCCGGCTTCCTGGCCCGCTGCCTCCACGTCCTGCGCTCGCGGCGCGCTCTCGAGGCCGACAACTCGCGGTTGCGCGAACACACCTCGACCGGCGAGTCGGACCTGATCGGCACCAGCCAGCCGATGAAGCACCTCAAGCAGCAAATCCGCCGGCTGGCCGAGGGGCCGAAAATCGTCCTGGTCAGCGGCGAGAGCGGCTCCGGCAAGGAACTGGTTGCCCTGGCGCTGCACCGCCAGTCCAACCGGCACGAGGGGCCGCTCGTCCCGGTCAACTGCGCCGCCATCGCCGCCTCGCTTCCCGAGGCGGAGTTGTTCGGTCATTGCAAGGGATCGTTCACCGGCGCGAACGACGACCGGCCCGGCCTCTTTCAGCAGGCCGACATGGGTACACTCTTTCTCGACGAGATCGGCGAACTGTCGGAGGAGTGCCAGGCCAAGCTGCTGCGGGTGCTGGATTCGGGCAAGTTTCGCGCCGTCGGCGGCACGATGGAACTGAAGGCCGACGTGCGGATCATCGCCGCGACCAATCGCGATTTGAAGCGCGAGTGTCTCGAGGGACGTTTTCGCAAGGACCTGTTTTTCCGCCTGGGAGTCGAGATCAAGGTGCCGCCGTTGCGCGAGCGGCGCGAGGACATTCCCGCCCTCGTCGAGCATTTCCTGCTTCGACTGGCGGGAGAATATCGCCGCATCGTTCATCTATCCAGCGAGGCCCTGGAGCGGCTGCGGGAGTATCACTGGCCGGGCAACGTGCGGCAACTGCGCTCGGTGCTGGAACATGCGGTGGCCATGAGCGAAGGGCCGATCATCGGCGCGGACGAACTGCACCTGTTCTCCGAAGGATCGGGAGCGGCGCTGGAGCCTGAGGGATTGAGTTTGAACCTGGATGAGTTGGAGAGGTGGGCCATCCGTCAGGCCCTGGCGCGGACGCACGGGATCATCGTGCAGGCAGCGAAGCTGCTGAATATCCACCGGGATACGCTGATGGCCAAGATGAAGAAGTATCGAATTGACAATCCGAAGCTCGAAATCCGAAATCCGAACCGGAACGATTGACAGGGCGTTCCGGTTCGGATTTCGAGTTTCGGATTTTAGTGAGCAGCGTCGCTGGGTTTGGCGCTGACGACAACAGTGGACGGGGCCGGCTCGGAGGAGTCCTTGCCATGAATGGCGTCGAAAACTTCCTGCCGGTGAACGGGGACTTCCTTGGGCGCCACGATGCCGAGTCGCACCTTGTCGCCGCGGATTTCCACCACGGTCACGATGATGTCGTTATTGATGACAATGCTTTCGTTTTTTTTCCTGGACAAGACTAGCATTGCCGCCTATCCTTTTCAAAATCATGAGGTCGATCGGGTGGCTGGCCCCCACACATCCAAAGCAGCCGTCTCATTCGCCGCCTCGTTGTGCCGGGAAGGATCCGCCTTCCCTGCCGGAGCCAGATAAGTCTCGCTAGTACTCAGCCCCATTCGCATCCTTGTTTGCGTCGGACTCCCTGCGCTAAAGAGACTTCATCGTATATCATGGTATGCGTGTCAGTTGCGTCAGTCAAGTGCCTATGCGCGGTTTCAAGCCCTATTTTCATCCCCGATTGACACCCCCCTGTCACATCCCCCGAAGAAAATCCGAAATCCGAAATCCGAAAAAGAAAGACCACGCTCGCATTGCGGTCTTCTTGTCTCTTTTCGGATTTCGGATTTCGGATTTTCTTCAGGTTGGTGTTGGTGTTGACAGCGTTGACGTTGAACGACATGGTGCCTCGCGGTGTCCGAACCCGTCTCGGAACTCGTGGAGGCCCCTCTTATGCCCCAGAAGATTCGTTTCCTGTCCCTGACTGGCCTGCTGCTAGCGCTGGCCACAGGGTTTGTTGCCGCCCGCCCCGGCGGTGCTGACGAAGGCCCTGTCTCTCCCTGCAAAACCCCGCAGGCTACCGGTATTCGCAAGACCGAGCCGGGTTGCGCAGCCACCTGTCTCGAAGCGTGCGCCAAGACTGCGCTTCGGCTTCGGTTCCACGCTGCCACGCAGGCGGAGAAGGCGAAGGACAAGTGCTGCTGCCCCCCCAGCAAACCCTGTGATGGTTGTCCCTGCACGGAGAAACCGAAGGCGGAGAACAACACCGCGGCCCAGGGCTGTGTGCCGCCGCCAAAAGTCTCGACATTCGGCATCTGGAGTTCGGGCGGCGCGACCGTTGAATTCCCGGCCCCGCAGCCGTCGCCGATGTTCTGCCCTTGGACGGCGGCCAATGGCCCCGCCTCAATGCAGTGCATGCCCTGTCCTTCACCCTACGCGTACAACCAGTGTGGACCTCTGAACGGTCCCGGCATGATGCCGTGCATGCCCTATCCCGCGCCTCCAGGTTCGCGAGACTCTTACATGCCTCCCGTGCCGAACCCCGGCTGGATGGGGTGCATGCCGTATCCTGCGCCGCCGCCGATGTTCGTCTCCGAGCCAGAGCGCGAGAGCAAGGAATACGTCGTCGAGATGAAGCTGGTCGAACTGCCCAGGGGAGGAAAGGAGAAGGTTGTCGCGACACCGAAGCTGACCGTCCTCGAAGGCGAGTCCGGCGAGGTGTCCTCCGGCACCAGCCACGCCGGCTTGTGGGCTGCCGGCGTTCCCGCCAATGACTTCGGCCACGAGGGTTATCAGATCGGCGTCAGCGTTCAGTCCGACAGGCCAGATCGCGTTCGGCTGACCTGCTCGATCTGGACCAGCGCACTGGACGCAGCCGATAACACAGGCAAACTGCGCGAGAGCCGATCCGGGACGACGCGCCTGGTCGAACTCGGCAAGGCGACAAAGTTCTCTTGCGATCGCGTCTGGGAGGGCCAGATCGTCCGCTGCTGGCTCGAGGCCACGGTCAAGGAACAGAAGGAGTCCCTCAGCGCCGAAGCCACACCCGGATGTGCTGAATCGTGCGAGAAGGCCGCCGAATGCTGCCCCCTGGTTATGAGCGCCACCTGCACTTCGGTCAGCGTCGAGGCTGTTGAGAAGATGACCTTCTCGACGGTCGATTCGCGGGCGTGCAGCCAAACGATGTGCGGCGCCGATGGCAAGGAGGGCGATCTGAATCCGCCTTGCAAGCTGCTTCGCGTCTGCTGCAAGGGCACTTCGCTGACCTGCGACACGTTCGAGGTGGAGAGGAAGGGCTACGAGGCGATTCATCTCTCTGTCGATGGCGATCGCGTGATGGTTACGGGCGAGAATCTCAAGGCAATGGCCGACAGCATCTCGACCGGTGAGGAAGGTGTCCTGGTTCTCGAAGGAAACGTTCGCGTCATCTCTCATCAGGAGAAGATCGACGTCGAGTCCGGCAAGGTGCGTATCAAGCTCAAGATGGACATCCACCAGAGCGGTGTCATTTCCAACCCAGCGCTGATCCAGCAGTGACTCTCTTTGCCGCTTGCGGCTTTGCAATCACCGTTGCAAAGCCGCAAGCGGCATCTTGCCTCTCTCCCTGCCGCGTGCGACAATTCTCCACGTCCTCGAAAAATCTCCATTCGCGACCTGCTGACCTACCCACCCAGGCAGGAGTGCCGCATGATGTAACACTCAGAGCGACAACAGGAGAAAAACGTGACACTCAAAATCGTCCTCGTCGATGTCAACGTGAAGATGATCGAGGCCTGGCGTTCCACCTTCGAGGACAATCCCGAAGTGCAGATCGTCCAGGGTTCCATCCTCGATCAGGCCGTCAGCGCCTGGGTGTCCCCAACCAACTCGCGCGGCCTGATGCGCGGCGGACTCGACGCGATCATCAAACGCCACCTCGGCGACCGCATTGAGGCGAAGGCCCAGCAGGACATCAATCGGCTCTATCTCGGCGTCATGCCCATCGGCTGCGCCGTCTGTGTGCCGACCGACCAGGCCGCGCCGCGATTCCTCATCCTGACGCCAACGATGGGGCCATCGAAGGACAACGTCAGCGATACGTTCAACGTCGCCCTCGCCTGCGCCGCCGCCCTGCAAGCCGCTCACCTGCAAAACCACCGCGATCCGAACAGTATCGACACCATCGCGCTGCCCGGTCTCGGCGCCAGCGCGGGCAAGGTGCCGGTCGAGATCTGCGCCGATCTGATGTGGACGGCCTACAACCTGTTCCAGGAGCGAGAGTTCCCCGACTTCTTCGGACTCCGCGCCGCCCTTGAGGAACAACTCGGCGACCTTGGCACGATGTCGTCGCGGATCAAGACCAAGCGAGCCACAACAGCGCCCGCAGCGCCGCGCTCGGGTCCGGTGCCGGTCGCGCAGGCGGCGCCCACGCCGTCCGTGAAGAAGGCCGACGTTGATTTCGATGACGCCTGAGGTTGCACCATGGTTCCCGAGTTGTTGCGTCTGTTCCGGCCGCAAGGAGACGATCGCGTCGCGGTCATCCTGGTGGAACTGTCCGCGCGCGGGGACTACAACCTGCAACTGGCGCGCGGGCCGCGTCTCAACAGGCTGGCAGACAACACCACTTATGGACCCTATAAGGAGGCGGACCTCGATGCGCCTCACGCCCAACTTCTTGCAGCGCTTCACGCCGAAGGGTTTCTCCGCAGCGGCCTTCACGCATTGCTGACAGCCCTGCAAGACCGCGATTCGGCTGTGCGGGCGCGTGCGGCGCTCCGGCTCGGCTGGCGTCGCGATCCCGAGGCCGTCGATGCCCTGCTCGCTCTGCTGCCGAACGCCGTCGATGATGTCTGCTCCATCCTTGACGCGCTGGGTTATCTGGGCGACACCCGCGCTGTACCGGTGCTGCGCGAGTATGCCACTCGCAAATTGCTCTCCCGTCGCCGTTCCGCGGTCGAGGCGCTGCGGAACCTCGAAGACGAGGAGGGACTGGAAGAGTGCAAGCAGAGAGCGCGCGAACGCCTTTCAACAGGGATTCGCGATGCGATTGAGATGGACAACGAGCAGGAGTTGGTCCGCGTCGTCCTCGCAGACACAGCGCAACTTGGCCTGACGCTCGATACGCTCTACGAGTTGGCAACCCCACTCACCGTTCGCGCCGTTCGTCAGGTGCTGGAGCAGATTCGCTTTGATCGGCCGAACGTCTGGCGCTACGTCAAGAGCGTCTTCAAGCGCGCCATGCTGCGTCAGGATTTTCGCACCTTCGCCGAGGTGATTCACGCCATCGAGATGCAGGGTCGGACCTCGACCGGCACGACAGCGCTGGTCAAGTCGGGTTACGATGCCGTCGAGCGCCAAACCAGCATTTTCAGGCAGAAGACGCAGCACTTCCTTCGCCGCCTCGCGTGGCGCTATCTGCGCTGCCTCGCCAGGTATCGACCCGAGAAGTACCCCTCTGCGGCAGCGGAGGCGTTAGTACCGTACAACCCGCAAGACGCCGAGCCGTCGCGCGACTTGTATGGACCCTATGCCGGCTGTTATCTGCTGCATCGCATCATTCACGGGAACAGTCAACGGCTGGTCCTTGATGGCCATCGCATGTTGTTCCGTTACACGAACGCGCGGGCGATGCGGCCGCCAACGGGAGTGCGCGAGGAGGCGTATCCGGAATTGTGGGACCTCGAACCGCGCGCCTATCTGCGTGTCCTGGGCGGCGCTCGTTTGCCCGAGGCACACGTCTTCGCGGTCCGCGCGCTGTCGTCGCAGCGCATGAAGGAAGCCGTCCTGATGACGGCCGATCACGAGGAGATCATCGCCTTCCTGCACGCGCCTTACGAGCCAACTGTCGAGTTGGGTTTGGAAGAACTCGATCGCCGTTTCGATCCGCAACGGCCCGACTGGAGGCTCCTCGCTCTCGTTCTGGCCGACGAACGGCGCATCGTCGTCGAGCGCGCCCGGCGCTGGGTCACGCTGACGGCCGCTGTGTGGACGCTCGATCCCGAGCGCATCCTGAGCTTCCTCGAATCGGCCCATCCGGCCCTGCGGCCTCTGGTCGTCGAACTGGCCGGCGATCAGTTGCCCCATTTGCCGGCAGTCCGCGAACAGCTTGCGCTGCGGCT
>JBBSDR010000364.1:0-6550 GCA_038240465.1 Gemmatales bacterium | reverse complement strand
GCAAGGCCGGCATCACCACCGACGGACCGGGACTGCTGGCCTATCTGCGCCAGCACACCACCACCGAGGCCGACGAAACCAGCCTCAAGAAGCTGACCCACGAACTGGGCGACGACCGCTTCCGCACTCGCGAACGCGCTTCCGCCACCCTCATGGCCATGGGGCCCCGCGCCATTCCCTTTCTCAATGAAGCCGTCAAGGACCACGATCTTGAAATCTCACGCCGGGCCGAACGCTGCCTGCAACTGATCGCCCAGGGTAGCAGCGACGCCCTGATCGGCGCTGCCGTTCGACTCATCGCCGTGCGCAAGCCCGCCGGAGCGGATCGCGCACTGCTCGAGTTCCTCGGCGGCACCGACAAGGAATCGCTCCTCGAAACGACCCTGGATGGCCTGACTGCTCTCGCTCTGACCGAGGGCAAACCCAATCCCGTTCTGGTCAACGCCCTGACCGATGCGAACGCGACAAGACGGGCGGTTGCGGGCGTCGCGCTGACAAGGGCGGGAGCGAAAGATGCGTTGCCTGCGGTGCGCAAGCTGCTTGCGGACCCGAAGCCGGCCGTTCGCCAGCGTGTCGGCCTTGCCCTCGTGGCGGCCAAGGAGAAGGATGCGCTGTTGCCGTTGATCCGGCTCCTTGGCGAGATGCCGGCGAGCGAAACCGGACTGATCGAGGACCTGCTCTATCGCCTGGCCGGGGACACTCCGCCGACCCTTCCCGCCGGCACGACCGCGGAGGACCGAAAGAAGTTCCAGACCGTCTGGGAAGACTGGCTCCGCGCCGGCAAGGACAAGATCGATCTCACCGGACTCGCCGAGGGGCTGAAACTGCGTGGCCACACGCTCGTCGTGCTGCTCGATCTGGGACGGATCGCCTATCTCGATGAGACCAAGAAGGTCCTCTGGCAAATCGACAAGCTCGACTTCCCACTCGACGCTCAACTGCTGCCTGGTTCGCGAGTGCTGATCGCCGAGTACCAGGGGAACCGCGTCACCGAGCGCGACGCCAAGGGCGAGGTCCACTGGCAAAAGCAGATCAATATGCCCATCGTCGCCCAGCGTCTGCCGGGCGGCAACACGTTCATCGCGACGGCGACTCAACTGCTCGAAGTCGATAAGACAGGCAAGGAAGTCTGGACGCAGCCGGCACCGCTCAGCGGCCGGATCATGAAGGCCCAGCGGCTGCGCAACGGCGATACCGCCGTCATCACCCTGGTGGGCGGTCTCGCCGCGCGCTTCGTCCAGATCGATCGTGCCGGCAAGGAAGTCCGCAATTTCCCCGTGGAGCAGCGGACTTCCGGCGGCCGCGTCGAGGTACTGGCCAACGGAAACGTGCTGGTGTGCGAGCGCGACACCAATCGTGTCGTCGAGTTAAATCAGCAGGGCAAAGCGGTCTGGGAGGCTCGCTTCGAGCAGCCCGTCGCCGCCGTTCGCCTGTCCAACGGCCACACGCTGGTCACGTCGATGTCGCAACCGCGCGCCGTCGAACTGGACCGGCAAGGGAAGGAAGTGTGGGAGTATCGCGCCGAGACTCGCGTCACGCGCGCCTGGCGTCATTGATCCAGGAGGGCTTCCGTGAATCACCGCCTTCAGAGCGTGTTCCTCGCCGGAGCATTGCTGCTTTCTCCGGTCCTCCTGCACGCCTCGTCGCCGGAGCAACTCAAGGCCGACGAGCAATCGCTGCGGGATGCCGGACTCCGCACCGACGGCGCCGCGCTCCTGGACTTCCTCAAGGCGCGCACACCTGGCGATCGCACTCTCGAAGACATCGAACACCTGGTGCGCAAGCTGGGCAGCGAATCCTTTCGCGTCCGCCGCCGCGCTACGGAAGACCTGATTCGCATCGGCGCCCAGGGGCTTCGGCCACTCCGCGCCGCCGCCGAGAGCAAGGACCCCGAAGTCGCACGCCGGGCGAGGGAGTGCCTGTCCTCCATCGAGCGCACCGGCAAGTCCGACCTGATCGCCGCCGCGGTTCGCCTGCTCGGCGAGCGCCGGCCCCTGGGAACAGCGCAGGCGATTCTCGATTATCTGCCCTTCGTCGAGGACGGCTACCTCGCCGACGAACTGCTCGCCGCGCTGGTCCGGTCGGGAATCCAGCAGGGCAAGGCCGACGAGGCATTGCGCAAGGCGCTCGACGGCAAGAACGCGATTCGCCGCGGCGCTGCAGCCGAGGCTCTGGTCCGGGGCGGCAGCGACGAGGACCGCAAGGTGATGCGCAAGCTGCTCAAGGATGACGACGTCGGCGTGCGGACGCGCGTCGCCCTCGCCCTCATCGAGCGCAAGGACCGTGAGGCGGTCGCGGTCCTCATCGAAGCGCTGCCCGATGCGAGCCGAGATCAATTCTGGCGCATCGAGCAGATTATCAGCGCCCTGGGGGGCGACGATGCGCCGAAGCTCAACGGCGGCGCGACTCCGCTTGAGATGCGCGAGTATCGGACGGCGTGCAAGAAGTGGTGGAACGAGAAGGGGACCACGATCAACCTGGCCATGCTGGACGATGCCCAGCGCATCCAGGGGCTGACGCTGGTCGTGTCGCTCGATCCGCGAGTGCCGGGAGGCGGCCGGCTCGTTTTCATGGGTCGCGTCAGTGAGGTCGGACGCGATGGGAAACTTCGCTGGGAGATCGCCAACCTGAATTATCCCATCGAAGCCCAGGTCCTGGGCCGCGACCGCGTCCTCATTACCGAGTATCGCGGCCGGCTGGTGAGCGAGCGCAACTTCAAGGGCGAGGTCCTCTGGCAGAAGCAGACGGATGGGTTGCCCATCTCGGCCCATCGTGCGGACAACGGCAACACCCTGATCGCGACGCGAACCGAGGTGATCGAGGTGAACAAGGCCGGCCAGGAGGTCTTTCGTTTCACCTCGCAGCAGCCTGCGGGCGTCATCGGCGCGCGCCGGCTGAAGAACGGCGAAACGATCGTGCTGGAGCGGACGGGCGCCTGTCATCGGCTCAACGCCAAGGGCGAGACCATCAAGCAGGTCACCCTCGGGGCAGCACCATTGTCCATCATCGGCACGCAGTTCGACGTGCTGCCCAACGGGAATATCCTCGTGCCGGTTTCCAACCAGAACAAGGTGCTGGAATTCAGCCCGACAGGCCAGCAGGTCTGGGAACACACCTGTGAGCGGCCGACCGCCGTCTCGCGTTTGCCCAACGGCAACACGCTCATCGCCAGCCGCTACAGCAAGTTGGTGATCGAGGTCGATCGGGCCGGCAAGAAGGTGTGGGAGTTCGAGTCGCCCAATGGCACCGTCATCAGCGCCCGGCGGCGCTGAGATCAAGCCAGTTGTGGTTCGGCGGCGAAGAGCTGTTCGAGGACGGGCAGGGCTTCGCCCGGATACGTCATATGCAACGGCAAGTTCTGTGACGTCGGCTCGCGCCGGCCGCGCGGATTGCGTTCGATCTTGAGATCGATCGGCGTCTCCCTGGTGCAGCGCGGACAGACGGAGGCCGTCAGCACCAGTTCACCACTCGCCAGCGCTGGCCGCCAGCAAACCATTGCGCCCAAATCCCCGCGCTGCAACTGTTTCTGCTGCTCCGGTCCGCCATCGGCCAGCGTGCCGAGGAAGCGATCTTCCTTCCAGTGCCGGCAACTCGAACAGAACGGATCGCGGGCGCCGGTCGAGCCGCCGAAGGCCGCGATGGCCGCCACGATCAGGCCCTCGATGGTCCAGTAGAGATACGTCCCAAAGTAGCCGAGGTTGAGTCCGCCACTGTCGCGGCCGGAGATGGTCAGTCCCTGGCTGGCCAGGGCGTCCAGGTAGTCGGAGAGTCCTGGATGATCCTTCAAGCGTGCGACCATCTCGGCAGGCAGCTTGAACGGCGCAGTCTCGACCAGCTTCATCGTCCGGCGATGATCGAGAACGTGCATCGCGCCGACGACGAGCAACCCGCCGGCCAGGGCCACTCCTCCCGCGACCAGCGGCGAACGGACCTGGCAGAGATGGCCGAGCAGAACGGTGAGCGCGGCCACCCCGAGTCCCATCGCCAGGGGATAGATCAGGATGAGGTAGCAGACCTGTCCCAGGGCGCTGGCCAGCGCTCCCAGGGCCGCGCCGCCAAGGAGGACGCTGCCGAGGAACAGCGGCAATCGCGCCAGGTTCACACCGCCCTCGGGACGATAGGGAAGAGGGACAAATCGGGGCGTCGGTTCCGGACAGGGAAGGGAGAAGTCCTGTTCGACGGGTTTCTCCCAGTTTGCCTCGTCCGCCCGGTCTTCCTTCGCCGGCGCGGACGGGGACCACGAGGGACGCGTGATACGCTCGGGAGTGCCGACGACTCGGGAATCCGGAGCGGCTGGGGGATCGCTCACGGGACGGGCCTTGCGGCGTCCGAGCCAGTAGATCGGCTGCCGGCACTCCGGACACGGGACAACATCGTCCGCAGCGTCGCTTTCGAGCCAGACGACATTTTCACAGGCGGGACAGTAAAGCTGCATCATGAGCGGCGACCCTCCCTGGTCAATAGCTGTGGGAGGATACCAGAAAAGATCGTCGCTGGGGAGGCGGGTTGGTACGCTAAGGAACGAGGGCGGATAACTTCTGGCCGCTTGGCGGTCTTTCCCGCTAACCGCCAAGCCGCAAGCGGCAAGACAAAGGCGGAGGACGCCGTCATGCTGTGGGAAATCGAGATTCGCCCGCGCGGCGAGGACGCCGAACGCCGGCGGATCGACGAGGAATATCGCCTGCTGACTCACTCCAGTCAGGAAGTCGTCGAATTCACGTCGCGCGGCTACCTGCTCGAAGGCGCAATCGAACGCGACGAGGCCCAGCAACTTGCCAACGAACTGCTGGTCGATTCGCTGGTCGAGAGCGGCACTGTCGGCAGCCTGAACGAAGTGGGGGATGGACAGGCGCGGGTCACCGTCCTGCTCAAGCCCGGCGTCATGGACCCAACGGCGCTGAGCGTCATCGAAGCCGGCCGCGACCTGGCCATCGAACTGCAGAGCGTCCGCACTTATCGCCGCTACTATCTGCCGGCGCAGCTAGCCGATTCCGCGCGCGATGTGCTGTTCCGCAAGGTGCTGTGCAACGAGGCCATTGAGCAAGTCGTGGAAGGTTCGCTGACGCTCGATCACCTTGCCGTCGGTACGCCCTACACCTTTCGCCTGGTGACGGTGCCGCTGCGCGATGCCGGCGACGCTGCCCTGGAACGCATCAGCCGCGAGGGCCAACTATCGCTGCGCATCGACGAAATGAAGGCGATTCAGGCTCACTACCGCGAACAGGGCCGCGATCCGACTGACGTCGAACTGGAGACACTGGCCCAGACCTGGTCCGAGCATTGCTCGCACAAGACGCTCAAAGGCCCCGTCGAGATGGACGGGCGCTCGTATCGCAACCTGCTCAAGGAGACAATCTTCGCGGCGACTCAGGAGATTCGCAAACGCCTCGGCCCGGACGACTGGACCGTCAGCGTCTTCGAGGACAACGCCGGCGTTGTCAAGTTCGACGAGCTCTATCACGTCTGCTTCAAGGTCGAGACGCACAATCACCCCTCGGCAATCGAGCCATACGGCGGCGCCAACACCGGCCTTGGCGGCGTGATTCGCGATCCTCTCGGGACCGGCCTGGGAGCGAAGCCGATCTGCAACACCGACGTCTTCTGCTTCGCCCCGCCGGACACGCCGCCGGAGTCGCTGCCGGCGGGAGTGCTGCATCCGAAGAAGGTCATGAAGGGTGTCGTCGCGGGAGTGCGCGACTACGGCAATCGCATGGGCATTGCGACGGTCAACGGCGCGGTTTGCTTCGACGAGCGCTATCTCGGCAATCCTCTCGTCTACTGCGGCACGGTCGGCATCATTCCTGTTGACCGCTGTCACAAGGAGCCGAAGCCCGGCGACCTGATCGTGACCGTCGGCGGACGCACCGGCCGAGACGGCATCCACGGCGCGACGTTCTCGTCGATCGAATTGACGTCGGAGTCGGAGAAGGTGTCCGGCGGGGCCGTGCAGATCGGCAACGCCATCGCGGAGAAGAAGGTCCTCGACGTCATTCTGCAAGCGCGCGACCGGGGCTTGTACAATTCGATCACCGACTGCGGCGCGGGCGGCTTTTCCTCGGCGGTTGGCGAGATGGGCGCGGAGTTGGGGGCGCTGGTGCATCTGGAGCGCGTACCGCTCAAGTACGAGGGGCTGTCGTACACGGAGACATGGATCTCGGAGTCGCAGGAGCGCATGGTGCTGGCGGTGCCGTCCTCGAACTGGTCCGCCCTGCAAGAGCTGTGTGCCGGTGAGGGGGTCGAGGCCACGGTAATCGGTCATTTCGAGGCGACGGGGCGTCTGCGGTTGCACTATCGCGGCGAGACGGTGGGCGATCTCGACGTCCGTTTCTTGCACGACGGTTGTCCCGTCATCGCCCGTAAAGCAACCTGGCGAGGGGGGGGGGGGGGGGCCCCCCCCCCCACCCCCCCCCCCCCGGGGGGCCGCCCCCCCCCCCCCCCCGGGGGGGGGCGCCGCCCCCCCCCCCCCCCCCCCCCCGCCGGCCAGCCACTCGCGGCACCCGACCGGGTTGCGCCGTTCGATCTCGTCGAGCTGGTGACGGCGGAGTGTGGT
>JBBSDR010000363.1:0-6564 GCA_038240465.1 Gemmatales bacterium | reverse complement strand
GAAAGGAGTATTTTCTATACCTGGGATGCGGCCACGGGTAGGCTGCGGTCAGCCAAGGGGGGAGTGCCGAAACCAGTCAAGGAGCCTGGCCATGATAATTTTAACTTCCACGCCGGCGTTGTTCAGGGCACGCCAACCGCCGCGGCTTACGTCGGCCAGCACATCATACAGCTCTGGGACGCATCGAAGGGCCAGCCGCGCGGTTATCTGGTGGCGCTGGGTAACAACCGCGGCCTGGCGATCAGCCCCGAGGGCCATTATCGCTGTAGCCCAGGCGTCGAGCGCGAAATCGTCTACGTGGTCCAAACCACCGCGGGCCAACAAACGCTGACGCCGGCGGAGATGAAGAAGAAGTACAAGTGGACCAACGACCCGGAGCGGGTGCGGCTGGGGCGGAAGTAGTGCGTGCAGCGCGGCTACCCGGCGAGCGGGGTCATTACTGACCCCGGTTCTTCGCCTGAACCGGGGTCATTACTGACCCCGCTCGCCGTTTGCCCGGCGCTTCAACTCCGCCAACGATGGCAACAGGCGGACTTCGCGCTGCAGTTCCGTTCCAAGCGCGAGAAAGGCGCGGTCGGCCGTCACGAGAACAGCGCGGCGGGGCAACTGCGCCGCAATGACCGCGTCGCCCGTGCGCTCGCACCAACGGCAAGACGGAGTCCGCGCACCAGAGGCCGTTGCCTCGTCCAACCGATCGGCCAGGGCGAGGAATCCGGTGTTCAAAGCGTGGCGGTTTCGCGTTTCAGGAGCGGTCAACTGGATGCCCTCCCGCCGCAGCCGGCGCTGCTGGGCCTGTCGAAACGGGCAGAGACGGCAGTTGGGCGTGCCACGCTGAATGGCTCGGAACTGCGCGTAGAAGTCGAACAGGAGGTCTTCCTCGAAATCGGATTGAGGAAGCGTCAAGCGGCCAAGAGTACAGGCGAGCGGGTCCGATGGAGGTGGTCCGAAGGTTTCGTCGAATTCCGCGACGGCACGGAAGATCCAGTCGCCGAGCCGCCGCAGTGTTTCCTCCTTCCCGGCGCGGAAGCCGTCCGACGGCAACCAGTGTCCGATGGTCAGGAGGACCGTCTTGAGTTTCCGTTCCTGATGGATCTTCTGCGACCACTCCGCGAGGGCGTCCGTGATGGTCAGCGCCTCCTTCAACAGACCGTACAACTCGATGAGGTTGCACACGATGCCGCGCAGATATTCCATCCGCACGAAGATGGGAACAAGGACTCGGCGCTGCGCCACGGCCTCACGAACGGCGGCTTGCTGGAGCGTGTGGCCGTGCAGAAGATACAGGACCGCGCTCGTGTCCAACCAGCAGTCCAGCGGTTTAGTCCGAGGCATTTTCGCTCACGAATGGCCCCTTAAGATCGACACGCGGCGACGTGGGAATCGCGTGGGTTTGGAAGTGATGCCGCAGTGCGTCGTAGTCCGCCGAGCGGAACGGTCCAGGGCGAGCCCCCACAGCGAAGGCAGTCCGGAACGCATCGAGAATCGCCGGGGTGTACTCCTTCCAGGTCAGGCACGCCAGCGCCGCCTCGACCAGCGTCACCACCGACAAATACGCATTCTCGCCCGGGGCGGCACGCAACACGGCATGGCCCCGGCTCAGTTCTCGCTTCAGCAGTTGCAACTCGATGGCCAGCCCGACGTCTCCGAGTTTCGGCGGCAGATGCTCGAGTTGGTCCAGCAAGCGCTGCGCCAAGGCAATTCGTGCGGCGTGCGGCTTCACGCGCGTGCGCGGTCGTTCGACGGCCATAACCCGATTCCTCCCACCGGGATTATCCATCGTCCTTCGAGAACGGTCAATCTCACTCCGAGGCCGAAGCAACTGTTCCCATGGAGCCACCAGCATGAGCGTCCCCGATCTGAACGCCTTCTGTCAAACCCTCGTTCGCAGCAAACTGCTGACGGAGGCCGAAGTTTCCGAACTGCGAAAGCAGGCTCACGCCGCGGCGGCAGATGGCTTCGCCGGCTGGCTCGTCGAGCGCGGAAAACTGACGTCCTACCAGGCCGACTCGCTGCTGCGCGGCAATCTCCGCTTCTTCCTGGACGATTACAAACTCCTCGATCGAATCGGCCAGGGCCGCATGGCCGGCGTCTACCGGGCGGTCCACGCGCTGGGGATGCCCGTCGCCATCAAGGTCCTGCCGCCGTCAAAGGCGAAGCAGGCGGACTGCCTCGCCCGCTTCCAGCGTGAGGCCGACCTGGCCCTGCATCTCGATCATCCGCACGTCGTCCGCACTTACCATGCGGGGACCTGCGACGGCCTGCATTACATCGCTATGGAAGACAAAGGGGTCAGACCCCGAGGCAAGGTCAATCAGTCCGAATTTGGTTCGGGGTCCGACCCCTCACCCTCCGGAAGCGAGCTGCTCGATAGCGTCGTTGTCCAGCCGGCACAGCCGGACAGTCTCCCGGACACTCGCTCCGTTCCTGCGGTAAAAGGCCAGTCCACGCTCATTGCTGGCTGCCGCCGTCCACTCGATCCGTCCGCAACCTTTCTTCCGGGCAAGGCAAGCCAGATGGGCCAGAAACCTCCGACCGACGCCCTGGCTCCGCATATCGGGATCGACGTAAAGGTCGTCCAGCCAGATGCCGGGCCGGGCAAGGAAGGACAAGAAGGTGAAGTAGTATGAGGCGAACCCAACCACCCTCCCGGCGATCTCGCCGAAAGCGATGAAGGCCAGGGGCGGCTCGCCGAAGAGGGTCTGCTGGAGCCCCTCGACAGTCGCCTGCACCGCGTCGGGTCCGCCATCGAACTCGGCCTTCTTGCGGATGAAGGTCAGGATCAATGGGACATCCTCCAGCACCGCGGTCCGGACGGTTATCGCTGCTTCGGTCACGATTGGATCTTCTCCTACCGACTCCTCCCAAAGACGCTCGCGGACCTCGCGCACCGCTGTCAAGGAGAAAGAGAGGCATATCCTGCCACTGGGCTGCTCTCCTCCGCGCTGCGGGGCGCGCACCCTGGACGCGAGGCACTCCCACCCAGGGGTGACAAGCAGGTGGAATGAAATGAATGCGGGCGCGAAACTCATCGTAGCGCGCCGCGCGGCGTCCACGAAGCGAAGAAGATAACCGGCCCCAACTTTCCCTCAAATACCCTGAAACGTCCTTCTCGCATGAGCCGGTCAACCAGCGATAAGGGTCGTGCAAGGAGCCGGCAACAGACCCGCAACGAAGCGACAGGCAAACCGTCCGGCTTCGGACTCGCTGCTCCACGAAAACGGCCCGGCGCCTGGGATTCGCTCGATCCGAGGCAGTGATTCGCCTTTTCGTCCGAAAATCGGCCCGAGTACGCTCGTCCGACGCGCTCCGCTCGAAGACTCGCGTCGCGGCTAACCAACACGCGCGAAACGTAAACAAGAACCCGCTCCGCTCGAAGACTTGCGTCGCGGCTAACCTTTCGCGGAGGCGATGCGTCCTTCCGTTGGACTCGATGCCTGGGCATAGAGCTTGCGCGGAATGCGGCCCGCCAGGAATGCCAGCCGGCCGGCCTCGCAGGCGTACCGCATCGCATACGCCATCCGCAGGGCGTCCTTCGCATGAGCGATGGCGGTGTTGAGCAGCACGCCGTCGCAACCCAACTCCATCGCCACCGCCACGTCGCTTGCCGTCCCCACGCCCGCATCGACGATAACCGGATATTCCGGATCGTTGTCCTTCAGATACTCGAGAATGATGCGGATGTTGTTCGGGTTCAGCACTCCCTGACCGGAACCGATCGGGCTGCCGGCCGGCATCACACTCGCCGCGCCCGCCGCCTTCAGACGCCGCGCCATGATCGGATCGTCGGTACTGTAGACGAGGACCTGGAAGCCGTCGGCTACCAACTGTTCGGTCGCCCGCAGCGTGTCGATCGGATCGGGCAAGAGCGTTCGGGGATCGCCGAGACATTCCAGTTTGACCCAGTCCGCGCCGGGGTTGCCAATGTTGGTCAACAACTCACGCGCCAGCCGTGCGTGACGGATGGCGTCCTCGGCGCTGAAACAGCCGGCCGTGTTGGGCAGGATCGTATAGCGCTTCAGATCGAGGAAATCGAGGATGTTCCGCCCTTCTCGGTCCACCAACCGTTCGCGCCGCACGGCCACGGTCGTCGCCTCACAGCCCGAGGCGTCGAGACAGTCGCGCATCAGGTCGTAGCCGGCGTACTTGCCGGTGCCGGTGATCAGCCGTGACTGAAAGGTGAACTTGCCGATGACCAGCGGCCTGTCGGCCGGAGGAGAGGAGCCGCCGCCGACGAGGGTGACGATCTCGACGCGATCGCCTTCGCTCAACTGGTGTTCGGCGTGGCGCAGGGCGGGAACGACGGCCTCGTTGACCTCGACGGCAACGCGACGGCAATCGTGGCCCAACTGCGCCAGCAACTCGGCGACGGTCAAGGGGCGCGGCAACTGGCGCGGCTCGCCATTGATTTTCAGAGTGAGCATGAGTTCGATCCTGTAAAGCCGGCGGCCGGCGCGGGCGAGGCGCGGCTGTCTGTCGATAGCCTATCCCGAAGCGCTCGCGCGTCGAGATTGGCCGTTGCCGCCGCCATTAGCTATCTCTACCCTGTAAGACTCTCTGGCTGACGAACAGCAGCCTCTCGCAGCCCTCGAAGGATCGCAGCAATGTCTTCTCACTACGTGCCAAAGACCAAGGTGCCGACACTGGTCTTCCCCACCAGCACGCAGGCGGCTCGCCACGTCGCCCTGATGACCGAGAGCCTGATCCGCCAGAACAACTCCGCCGGCCGGCCCACTGTCCTCGGATTGCCGACCGGCTCCACGCCTGTCGGACTCTATCGCGAGTTGATCCGGCTGCACAAGGAAACCAGCCTCGATTTCTCGCGCGTCATCACCTTCAACCTCGACGAATACTTCCCCATGACGCCGGACGATCCGCAGAGCTACCGGCGCTGGATGCAGGAGACGTTCTTCAAGCACGTCAACCTCAACCCAAGCAACATTCACATTCCCGACGGCACCATCGCGGCCGAGGAGGCCGAGGACTACTGCATTCGCTACGAGCAGGAGATTCGCCGGGCCGGCGGCATCGATCTGCAAGTGCTGGGCATTGGCCGCACCGGACACGTCGGCTTCAACGAACCCGGCTCGACACGCAACAGCCGCACGCGCCTCGTCACGCTCGATCCGGTGACGCGGCGCGATGCTTCCAGCGGCTTCTTCGGCGAAGAGAACGTGCCGCACCAGGCCCTGACCATGGGCGTCGGCACCATCCTCGAAGCAAAGCGCATCGTCCTGCTGGCCTTCGGCGAACACAAGGCGGCCATCGTGCAGAAGGCCGTCGAAGGGCCGATGACCGACGTCATCGCGGCCAGTTTCCTGCAGCAGCATCCCGACGCGACCTTCCTGCTCGACGAGTCCGCTGCCGAGGAACTCGTGGCCCGCAGCCGGCCCTGGGCGCTCGGCTCCGTCTCGTGGACGCCGCAACTGATCAAACGAGCCGTCATCTGGCTGAGCCTCAAGGTCGGCAAGGGGCTGCTCAAGCTGTCCGACGATGACTTCCGCGAACACGAGTTGTACGAGTTGCTGCGCGAACACGGTCCGGCGGAGAAGCTGGGGCGCAGGGTCTTCGACCAGATGCAGGCGACCATCTGCGATCGTCCCGGCCAGCCGGTTCACGAATGCGATCCCAACGCATCGCGCGGACCCATCCTCGTATTCAGCCCGCATCCCGACGACGACGTCATTAGCTTGGGCGGCACGCTGGTCCGCCTGGTCGAGCAGGGCCATCCGGTCCATGTCGCCTACATGACCAGTGGCAACATTGCCGTCTTCGATCACGACGCCTGGCGGTTCGCCGACTTCGCGGTCAACTTCAATCGCCTGTTCGCACTGGCCTCAGAGCACACCGACGAGGTGCAGAAGCGCGTGCGCGAGTTCTTGCACACCAAGAAGCCGGGCCAGCCGGACTCCGAGGACGTCCTCAAGATCAAGGGGTTGATCCGCGAGACGGAGGCTCGCGCCGCGGCCCTGGCCTGCGGTATCACGCCGGAGTATCTGTCGTTCATGGACCTGCGTTTCTACCGCACCGGCACCATCGCCAAGGCCCCCCTGCATCCGCAAGACATTGCCGACATTGTCGCGCTGCTGGAGCGTGTGCAGCCGGTCCAGATATACGTCGCCGGCGAGATGTCGGACCCGCATGGCACGCATCGCATGTGCGCCGAGGCGATCTTTCAGGCGGTGCGCGAGGCGCGCGGCCGGGGACAGACGTTCGAGGTCTGGCTGTATCGCGGCGCCTGGGAGGAGTTTGACCCGCACATCGTTGAGCGCGTGGTGCCGCTCGGTCCCAACGATGTCGAACGCAAGAAGCAGGCGATCTTCCGGCATCAGTCGCAGAAGGACCGGGCGATGTTTCCCGGCGGCGCCGACCGGCGCGAGTTCTGGCAGCGCGCGGAGGACCGCAATCGCAGCACGGCCCGGACGTACGATCAACTGGGATTGCCGGAGTTCTACGCCCTGGAGGGTTTCGTCCAGTGGCGCGAGGGATGACCTCGTTCCTGCCGCTTGCGGCTTAGGACCGACGGCGAAATAACTTCCCTCTTTCTTGCCGCTTGCGGCTTAGCGG
>JBBSDR010000362.1:0-6570 GCA_038240465.1 Gemmatales bacterium | reverse complement strand
GCGACAGCTGCAGAAGCGGCTCTTGCGCAGTGGGCGTATCCAACGCCGCCGCAGCGATCCCTCGACCCTACAGAACCTGCTCGACCCCGAGAAGATGACGTTTTCAGACCGACGAAAACCTTAACCGGATGCGTATGGGCGTTCACACGCCCCGCTCGCCAGGACCGAATCACTTCTTCTCGATCTTGACCACCTTGAACTTCACCTTTCCCAGGAGGTTGACCCATGTCTGGTCGTCGGCGCTGTCGGAAAACTTGATGTGCGTGGCGTCGATGCGCTCCTCGTCCCAGGTCGGATCCGTGCTGACCCATTGATGGCCGTCGTGATATTCCGGCCAGGCGTGCCAGCCGAATAACTTCTGACGCGGTCCCGACGAGGCAACGCCGCCGACCTCGCGCGCCGGGATGCCCAACGCCCGCGCCAGGCTCACGAATAGCAGCGTGTGTTCGGTGCAGTCGCCGGCCATGTTTTTCAGCACTTCCAGCGTCGTCGATGCGTTGTCGTCGTAGCTCTTTTTCAGGTTCTTGAAGACCCACTGCCGCAAGAGGGCCGCCTTCTTGTGGACGTCCTTCTCGTCGCCGATGATCTTCGTCGCCAGTTCGCGCACCTTCTTCGCATCGCTCTGGACCGTCGGCGTCGCTTCGACCATCTTCATGCGCATCTCGGCCGTCAGCGGCGATTCCTTCTCCGGCTTGAAATCACGGCGCAGTTCCAGCAGCATGACGCCCTTTTCGTTGGACGGCTTCAACTGCTGGCGATGCGACTGCGGCAGTTCATACTCGCCCAGGCCGCGCACTTCCAGAGCCAGCAGGCTCACCAGTTCCGGATCGCCGAGGGAGCGGTCGATCGGAATCGAGGAGGCGGCGAGGATGTCAATCTCGACGGCGCCGAGTTTCTTCGCCGTCGCCTCCGGCTCGATCCGCTGCTCCAGGAAGCCGCCCAGGACGGTCTTGAGCGGAACACCGCTGCCGAGAAGTTCCATCTCCTGCACGCCGCCCTTGGACACCATCGAAGCCTCAAAGACCTCTGTATCGACACCGCCAAGCCGCAGTGATTTCTTGCTGGTGAAGGTGTAAGTTTCCTTGGTGTCGATGTCGGCGTCCTCGAGGGTGACGGTGAAGCTTTCGAGCTTCTCGCCCTTCTTCGGCGTCGCTTTGAGCCAGGCGGCGAGTTTCCGCAGTTCTTGCAGGCTTTTCTTCGGCGGTTTGGCACAGCGGGGATTGTCGGGATCGATCGACGAAGTGATGACGAAGGCGTCGCCGCGGCGGACGCCGGTCCGTTTTGTGGTCCGCCCGCCCTCGGCGTTCGTTTCCTCGACGCGAACGATGTCGCCCTGGCCTTCGAGTCCAAAGGTGGTGGCCGACGTGAGGCGCATCTTGACCGTTCGACCGGCGCGTTTGGTTTCGAGATAGGTGTCGTCGGTGATGATAAAGACGTCCTTGTCATCGTGCCTGGCAAGGCTCAGGTCGAGGACGGACCAGCCGACTTTCTTGCCCTGGATGTAGAGTCCATAGGCGTGCCGGCCCTTGAGCGAGCCGGCGAAGTCCTTGATGGCCGGAACTGGTTTGTCCTCCGCGCGGACGAAGCCAGTTAGGAGCAGGCCGATAAGGAGCAGGTAGCCGATGCGAGGCATGATAAGGAGTCTCCCGAGAGCGAGGATACCGGCTCGATCCATTGCAGCCGGCTCGAAGAAGATTATAGCGGCTGGGAGACTCCTCGAACCTGCAGGTCACTTCCCGGGGTTGATGATCTGCACCAGGCGACAAATGTGGACATTTGGCTGATCCGGCTTCTCCTCCTTCGGCTTCCGGTCGATAAAGAGCACCCGTACCTCGGCCCGGACGAGCCGAGGGTTCTCCAGCCCGGCCTCCAGCGGATCGTTCTTGGCCGTCAGGATCTTCGTCTTCGAGTCCACCTGAAACGTGTAACGGGGCAGGTCCTTACTGGTGCGCATCACGAAGGTCCCGTTCTTGCCGTCTTTCGCCTCGACCTTCTCGATGAAGCCGGTCAGCGAACGGTCCATCGTGCCGTCGATTTTCTCGATCGGGATCGCGGGTTTGTCTTTCGGCTTGTCCTTGTCGTCCCCGAAGATCGGGAGAACAACGATCGAGACTCCCAGCAGGGAGCCGAGCAGGATACGCGACATGATAGCATCTCCGGGAGGGACCAGGGCGATAAACATCACGGTGCAAATCGTGCGCCTGGATCGCCGAAGGGTCATCGTTTCCTGGATCAAGGCTCCGTTCAAGAGGCAGGCGCGGTCTCTCGGAGCGATTCACCATTCTGCTATCACCCAGTCCCCCAAGTGTGAATCGATCGCAGCATGGGTATTCGAGCGTGTAAACTGCTCCCTAGCGATCTGGGCTGTTTTTATCTCGGCAGGTGTTCGAGAGAGCAGCCTCGTCCTGATTAGCAGACGAAGGGAACGAACCATGCGCATCGGCCACTGTCAGCTCGTCAGCAAGCCCGGCGACTTCGAGGGCAACCTCGCCAAAGTCGTGCAAGGACTGGAAAAGGCACACAAGGACCGCGTCGAGGTCCTCAGCTTTCCCGAGTGCTACCTGACCGGGTATCAGGACACCGAGGAAGAAGTCCGCAGGCATGCATTCGCGGCCGACTCGGCCAAAATGATGCAGGTACTCGACAAGACTTCCCGTTTCGACCCGACGCTGATTGTCGGCTTCAATGAAGTGCGGGGAAAGGACCTGTACAACACTTGCCTGGTTGCCCACAAGGGCCATCTGCTGGGGATATACAGCAAATGCGCGGCGTACATGAAGTTCCACAAGCAGGGCCGCGAGTTCCCGATCTTCGAGCGCGGCGGAGTGAAGTTCGGCGTCATCATCTGCGCCGACGGCGGCTACATCGAGCCGGCCCGCATCCTTGCTCTCAGGGGTGCGAAGATCATCTTCGCGCCGCACTACAACTACATCGGCAAGGAAGGGCTGATTCGCCATTTCATGCAGGTGCGGGCCGATCACGTCGCCCGGGCGCGGGAGAACGGCGTCTACTTCGTCCGCGGCAACAACGTCGTGCTGGGCAAGGACGAGGCGATCAAGGGCTACGACGGCGTCGGCTACGGCGACAGCTACATCCTCGACCCCGACGGCGAGATGTTGGTGCGCGGCCGCCGGCACGTCGAGGACTACTTCTTCGCCGACATCGTCCCGTCTCCAGAGGATAAGGCATGGGGCGTCGGCCGTTCAAGATGGAGCCTGCGCGAATTCGGAAAGATGCTCCTCGCGGCGGCAGATGGTAAGGAATAAGTAGAGGCACTCGAACGGCGAAAAAGTTATCATCGCCCCACGGAAGCGCCTTGAGCCTCCTTCAATCGTTCGCTTCGCAGGTTCACTCCGGCCAGGCTCGCAAGGCCATCTCCATGACCCCGAGCAGGTCCTCGCGGCTCACACCACTTGCCGCCTGCACCGCCATTCCGTGAATCACCGTCAGGACGTAGCGAGCGAGATCGGCACAATCGACGCCGGCCGGCACGTCCCCTTCCGCCGCGGCACGCTCCAAGCGTTCTCGCAGCGCCGTTTGCCCGGCGGCCCGACGCGCGATCAGTTCGCACCGGACGGCGCTGGATGCGTCTCCGCACGCGAGAGCGCCCTGCACCACAAAACATCCCTTGGGCAAAACAGCGAGCGAACAGAATCGCAGCGGCAGCGCAATATGATTGCTGTCCTCCCCGGGCTTGACTAAGCTACTGATCTGAGGGGGGTACTGCGATGCTGTCTCGTCGAACCGATGTCTTGACGTCGTGGGTCTTGCTCGTCCTGTCAGGAGCGATCCTGGCTGGGCTCGCGCCGGCGTCTGCCCAGGAGCCGAAACTCGATCCCGCCGCTACACGCGATTACGCCGTCGCCGCCGGGCTGCAGAACAAGCAACTGCACGCCCAGGCGATCCAGCGCTGGCAGAAGTTCATCCAGAGCTATCCGAACGATCCGCGCCTGGCCAGCGCCAGCAATCACCTCGGCGCATGCCAGTTGCAGGACCGGAAGTTCGCCGACGCGGCGGCGACGTTCCGCAACGTCCTGGCGAAATTCCCCCAGTTCGAAGCGCGCGACGCCGCGCAGTTCAATCTCGCCCTGGCCCTGTACAACATCGGCCTCGACTCGAAGAAGGTCGAGGACCTGCGGGCCGCATCGCTGGCGTTCGGCGAAGTCCCGGCGAAGTTCGCGAAAAGCAAGCACGTCCCGGCGGCGTTCTACTACCAGGGCGAGTGCCTCTACCAGGCCGGCAACCTGGCCGACGCGGCCGGCGTCTACCAGAAGGTGATCGCCACCTATCCCGCCAGCGACCTGCTGCCCGACATCTACTACGCCCTCGGCACCACCCAGCAAGAACTGGGCAAGGATGCGGAAGCGACTGCCACATTTCGGGCCTCGCTGCAGAAGTTCCCCAACGACCGCCAGGCCAGCGATTGCCGGCTCCGGCTGGCGCAGTCACTGTTCAAACAGAAACTGTACGCCGAGGCGGGGACGGTCTTTGGGCAGGCCGCCGGCGTCGCGGACTTCCCTGATGCCGACTTCGCCCTGATGCAGCAGGCCCACTGTCTCTACGAGCAGAAGCAGTCAGCCCAGGCCGCGACCGTTTACGAATCGCTGCCCCGGAAGTTCCCCAAAAGCAAGCACGCAAGTCTGGCGCTGCTGTCGGCCGGCAAGTGCTGGTATCAGGCCGCCAAGTACCCGCAAGCGCAGGTCGCCCTCGCCGCCATCGATGCGAAGTCAGCCGAGACGGCGGAGGCGGCGTACTGGCTCGGCCAGTCTCTCCTCCGCCTCGACCGCCCGGCCGACGCCCTCACCGCCCTGGACAAGGCGCTGGCCGCGCAGCCGCAGAGCGGGTTCGTGCCGCAACTCACTTTCGCGCGCGCTGCCGCCCTGTCCGAGTTGCCCGCGCGCCGCAAGGAAGCGGTTGCGGCCTGCGCGGACTTCGCCCGGAAATATCCCCAGCACGGCCTCGCTCCTCGGGCGCTCTACATGGCCGCCCTCGCCGCCCTGAAGATGGAGGACTACCCGGCCGCTCGAACCCACGCCGAACTGTTCCTCGCGGACAGGAAATTCGACAAGCACGAGCTGGTCCCGGACGTGCTGTTCATCGCCGCCGAGAGCCAGCTCCAGGCGGCGAAGCCCGACCTGGCCCGAGCCGAGGCTCTGTATCGCCGTTTCCTCGCCGAGTATCCGCGCCATGCGCAGGCGTCCCAGGCACGGCTGCGCGTCGGTCTGTGCCTGCTGCTGGCGAAAAAGCACGCTGAGGCCACGGCCTACCTGACGCAGACAGCGGCGGAGTTGAAAGACCCGGCGCTGGCCGCCGAGACGTACCTGCTCCTGGGCCGCGCTTATCAGGACGCCGGCCGGGCCGACGACGCCATCGCCGCCTTGCAGAAGGCGCTCGTCACCAAACCCGACTGGGTGCGTGGCGACGAGGTGCTGCTGGCTATAGCCCAGGGCCAGCGAGCGCGAAAGAAGAACACCGAGGCCGTCGAACAACTCAAGCGTCTGACGGTTGCTTATCCGCGTAGTACTCTGCGGGCGCAGGCCTTCTACCAACTCGGCGAGATCGCCCACGAGGAGGGCAAGTACGATGAGGCCGTCGCGCATTACGAGCAGGCCGTCGCGCACGCTCCCACCGGCGAGGTGGCCCCGCTGGCTCTTTACGGTGCCGGTGTGGCCTGGTTCGCGAAGAAGGACCACGGCAAGGCAATCGAGGCGTTCACGAAACTGCTCGCGGCCCATGCCGGAAGCGATCTCGCGCCACGGGCGCAGTATCTGCGCGGACTGGCGCACCAGCGGCTCAAGCAACTCGAACCGGCGGTCCGCGACCTGGAGGCGTTCCTTGCGTCCCGCCCGCCGCAGCAGGACGCCCTTGACGCTCGCTATGCCCTGGCCCTGTGTCAGGTGGGCCTGAACCGGCACGAACAGGCGGCGGCTAGTCTGGCAGTACTACTGAAAGAGAAGCCCGATTTCGCCCGGGCCGACCAGGCTTATTACGAGTTGGCTTTCGCGCTGCTGGCGGCGAAGAAGGACAAAGAGGCGTCCGCAATGTTTCGCCGCCTGGCCGTGGAGAGGCCCGATAGCACGCTGGCGGCGGAGGCGTGGTTCCGCGTGGGTGAGTTTCACGAGGGGGCGAAGGAACAGGCCGAGGCGGCCCAGGCTTATGCGGCCGGGCTGGCGAAGGCGAAGGTGCCGGGTTTGCGCGAGAAGTTGCAGTACAAGTTGGGCTGTGTGCAGTATGGTCTGGGGCGTTTCGCCGAGTCGGCCGTGACCTTGCAGGCTCAACTCAGGGAGCATCCCAGGGGCGACCTGGCGCGGGACGCGACGTATCTCGCCGGCGAATGTCTCTATCGGCAAAACAAGTTTCAGGAAGCCCTGCCGCTGCTGGAGCAAACTATCCAGGCCAAGAGCGGGCAATATCTGGCGCGGGCGCTGTATCGCTCCGGCGCCTGTCATGCCGGTCTCAAGCAGTGGTCCGCCAGCCAGAAGGCATACGAGGCGATGATCGAGCAGTTCCCGAATTTTGAGTTGATCCAGGAGGCTCGCTACGGCATCGGCCTGGCCCTGCAGAACCAGG
>JBBSDR010000361.1:0-6583 GCA_038240465.1 Gemmatales bacterium | reverse complement strand
TCCGTCCGGTTGCGCGAGGTTCCGTGATGAAGGTTCCCCCATCACCTCAATTCCTCGCAGCGGTTATACCTTACCTCGATCCCGCGACCAAAACCAGGGAGCATGGCATTGCTCCGGGTGGGCTAACGTCTTCGGCCCGCCTTCGGTACAATCAACTTCATGAGCGAGCCGATACTCTCCTTGCCCTTGATCGTCCCCGCACGCGACACCGAAGCCGCGCCGGGCTGGCACGGCTGGACCCCCGCCGGTCCGCTGCCCGATGCGCCCGAGCCATCCGAGCCGCAGGGCGAGTACCGCGATGCGCCAGAACCGCTCCTGCTGCCAGCCGTGGCCGAGGCCCCGCGCCGTCCCGCCGAACTGCTCGCTCCCGCCGGCGGACCCGATGCCGCCTTCGCCGCCTTTCAGTACGGCGCCGATGCGATCTATCTCGGCCTACAGAAGTTCTCCGCCCGCGCCGAGGCCGAGAACTTCACTCTCGCTGAAGTCGATGAAATCACCGCCTTCGCCCACAGCTTGACTCCGCCCCGTCGCGTCTTCATCACCGTCAACACCCTCATCCGCCAGGACGAACTGCCCGAGTTGATCGCCGACGTCGCCGCACTGGCTGACATTGGCGTTGATGCCCTCATCGTCCAGGACCTCGGCGTCTGGGCGCTCGTCCGCCGGCATTTTCCGCGCCTCGAACTGCACGCCAGCACGCAACTGGCCGTCCACAATCGCGCCGGCGCCGAAGTGCTGCATCAACTCGGCTTCACGCGCGTCGTGCTGGCCCGCGAGATGACCTTTGAGGAAGTGCGCGACATCACTTCCAGCGCCGGTATCGAGACGGAAGTCTTTATCCACGGCGCGCTCTGCTACGCCTACAGCGGCCTGTGTCTGTTCTCGTCGCAGACTCTGGGACGCAGCGGCAATCGCGGCAAGTGCGCCTACTCCTGCCGCGACTCCTACGAGGTGACCGGCGCTCCGCTCGCCCTGCGCGACGGCAGCGACGTTCGCCGCGATCCGCGCCAGGGTTTTCCCTTCTCGATGAAGGACCTCGCCCTTCCGGATCACCTGCCCGCGCTGCAGTCGGCCGGCGTGTCGTGCTTCAAGATCGAGGGCCGCAAGAAGAGTCCGCTCTATGTGGCCACCACCACGGACTACTATCGCCGTCTCATCGACGGCAAACTGGAGCCGGGCGAACGGCCGCAGTTGGAAGCCGACATGCAGGCGGTCTTCAGCCGGCCCTGGACGCGCCTGTTCGTGCAGTCGCACAAGGACAAGGAAGTCGCGGACCGCGACACCGTCGGCCATCGCGGCACGCTCATCGGCAAGGTCGAGGCGATTTTCGGCGGCACGGAGCCAAGGCTTCGCTTCCGCACGTCGCGGCCAATCGAACGGCACGATGGCTTGCAGGTCGATCTGCCGTCGCTGGGCAAGCCGTTCGGCTTCGCCGTCGATCGGCTCTGGCTGTTCGATCCAAAGCGGCGCGGAAAACCCGAAGAGGTCTTCGAGGCGAAGGCGGGGACGGTGGTCGAGGTCGGTCTGCCGCGCGAGCATCCCGAATTGCCGGTGGGAGCGCCGGTCTACTGCTCCTCCTCGCAGGCGGTCAAGCAGAAGTATCGGCACGAGCGCCCCAAGCCGGGCGAGTATCGCACGCGCCGGCCGCTGGCTATCGAGTTGATGTTGACGCCCGACCTGCTGACGGCGACGGGAAGCGTGCTGACCCGCCCGTATGGTCCGGTCCTGGAACACCGCTGCGAGTTGTCAGGGCCATTTGGCACCGCCCGCGATCAGCAGGCGATGGAGCAAGCGGGGCGCGAGGCCTTCAGCCGGCTCGGCTCGACGGGATTCATGCTCGATTCCTTCACCCTCAAGAACGCCGCCGGCCTCTTCGTACCGGCATCGCGTTTGAATCAGTTGCGCCGCGAGTTGATCGCCGCGCTGGAAGAGGGCCTCACACAAGAGCAGAGTGAGCGCCTCGCCGCGCTGCAAGAGGCGAGCGGGGGGTGTAAACCCCCTGGTTTTGATCGGCGGGAGGCGCACTCGTTCCGCTGGTCGCTCAAGGTCGATCGCATCGGCTTCCTCGACGCCCTTGAGGACGACGATCTCGCCGACATCGACGAGGTGATTGTCGATATCACGCGCGATCATCCCGCCGTGCTGATCGAGAAGCTCGAACAGTGGAGCGAGCGCATCGGCCGCGATCATCTGCGTCTCGCCCTACCGGCCCTGACGCGGTTCTGGGAGGAGAAGGGACTGCAGCACAAGATCGAACGGCTGCGAGCGGATGGCTGGAACAAGTGGGAAGCGGCGAATCTGTCGGCGTGGAGTTTCCTCGACACCGACAACCTCGACCTGGCGACGGACTGGTCGGTGTATGTCCTCAATCGCCTTGCCGTCGAAGCCCTCAGTTCGCTTGGCGTCCGCCGTTTCGCCCTGTCGCCGGAAGACGGCCTCGACAATATGCGGTCCTTGCTGGGCGAGTTCGCCGAGCGCGCGACCGTCATCGTCTACCAGGATACGCCTCTATTCGTGGCGGAATCGTGTGCCTACGCCAACCTGATCGGCGGCTGTCCCGGCAAGGCGAACTGCAAGTTCGAGAGCATGCAGATGGAGTCGAGCCACGGCGAGCGCGTGACGGCCATCGACTATCACTGCCGGACGATCGTGCTAAATCAAGGGGCATTCTGCCTGTCGCCGCGCTTGAACGATCTGAAAAAGGCGGGTGCGGTGAACTTGCGAGCGGACTTCGTCTATCGCAACTACGAGCCTGTCGAGCTGAGAGACGCCTGGCGGTTGGTGCGGGCAGGCCGTCCTGTCCCTGGCGGACACGCCGCCAATTTCGATCGTGGCGTTCTGTAGGGCGCCCGGCTCGGTTTGCTAACGAAAAAAAGGCCTTGCGGCCTGGCGGGGCTTCACGTCTGAGCTATGCTCTTTCAGGGATTTTTTCGTAAAAACACCTGAGCAGGGGATTGAATCCCGGGATGCAGGCCGGTAAGGTATCTTTTTTGCAGAACTATACTTTCGCGTCTTGCGCACCTGCTGCCACGGAGGTTCCCCCATGTCCCTCAACGGGAGAAGGTCCAACGCTATAGGGACCAATGCCAACCTGGATCGCCGCGCCCCCGTCGGCGAATCCGAGGCCCTGCATGACTCGAGGCGGAATCCCCTGCCCAAGGAAGGGCATATGAAAACGACCTATCTCAATACGTTGCCCACGCCGCCGGCCATCGACAAAGTACTCGCGCACGCGGGCAGCTTGAAGGCCGGCGTTCGCAAACAACTGCTAGAAGACCTCAAACTCAGCTTCTATTTCGGCGGACTCGACGTCGCTTGCAAAGCGACGAGGCGAGGGCTTGTCATTGTCGCGTCAGGCCCGAGCAAGGAAATCCTCGACGTCCTCAATACGCTCAGCCAGAAGGAGCGAGCCGCCGTCACCATAATCTTCCCCGAGCGCTGGGAATCGATGCTCGCCGATGTATATCACCATCGGTTGGCTCCCAGGCCGGCACAATGAATGGGGTGTTGGTAAAGCTCAAGTTGAAGGACCGGACCGTCCGGGGACACTATTGTCCCCGGCCTGAAGTGCCGATCACCGTCCGTACTCGCCAGGAGGGCGGGTCAGTCCAATATCTTTCATTTCCGTTCATCATCGACACCGGCTCGGATGTGACCTTGGTCCCGTTTTCAATGGCCAAGGAGTATTTCATTCCCTTCGAGGATACGGTTGACGTCGATGAGACGTCAAACCGAAATTTCGGAGCGTCTTTGAAGGGCTATTGGGGCCAGATCTCGATCTATTTTCGAGCCGAAGCCCCGGACCCCCCAGCGACATTGCCCTGTTTTTTCTACCTCTCCCCTGCCTCCGGCTCAAAGATGAAAGAAGTGCCATTGTCTCACGGCGAACCGGGTCGCCAGCAAGTCCGGCAGCCAGCCACCGACGTTGAGGATTGGCAAACGCGCCAGTTGGGGAAACAGCAACCCGAAGATAGCACGCAACCTCTCTTCATCCTTGGCCGCGCTGGATTTCTCGCCATGTATGCTCTCTCGATTCAGAACGGAGAAGTGATCATCTCTCTTCGTCAGGCCGGTCTCTAATTGACCAGCCCCGAGTGGAAGAGAAGGGTGAACTGCGGCTTAGCGGGTTTCAACCCCGCTAAGCCGCAAGCGGCGAAGAGGGTTACTTGCTCAGGAAACCACCGATCATCATCTGCTTGTCCATCTCCACCTTGAACTGGAAGTTGACGGCAACGGCCTTCTCGCCGCTCATGCCCGGGTCAACCTTCAGGTCCCAACGCAGAATATTCTGCGGCTTCTTCTCGCGCACATACAGCGCCTCGTTGCACAGTTCCGGCTCGGTCTTGAGGACGGTGACGTTCAACGTCTCCGTCTCGGAGCGGGGCAGACGCTCCCAGAGCTGGACCTTGACCGCCTTGGCCTTGTAGCTGGAAACCAGGATGCGATAGTCGTACTTGAGCACCTGATTGCCACCCTGCTGCGTCCGCGTCTTGTCCATCATCTCCCGCTGCACCTGCAACTGCGGATCGACGCCGAAGCCCGCCGTGAAGGTCTCGCCGATGGCCACCAGCGGCACGTCCATGCGGCCGACGAAGTCGTCGCCGTTGTACATGGTCGCCTCGCCGGGCAGCAGCACATATTCGCTGGTGTTGTTCAGATTGGCCTGGCGATAGACGTGCCGGGTCAGCACCGGCACCGCCATGTAGCAGAACTCCGGCTTCAGTTCGAGACGCGTCACCTCGATCACCTGCTCCTCGTTACGCGACGGCACGCTCAACTTGGTCGGCAGATGATACGTCACGCTCTGGCCCTCGCGGACCGATGTCTGCTGCTTGCTGCGGCGCGCGACGATGTCTTCCTTTTCGAGAACCAGGATCTCGTTGGCCTGTTCGAGCGCGGCGGCGTCGTTGATCAGCTTGCCGCCCTCTTCGCCCTTCTTCTGGTTGTAGGTCTCCGCCGATTGCTTGCGCAGACGCTGCGACTCCTTCGTCACCTCGTTCTGGAAATCCTGATTGCTCATCGGATTGAGAGCTTGCTGCTGACCTGGCTGCAAGCCCGGTCCCGGCCCCCCCTGGAAGCCGAATTGGGCGCCCCCGAGGTTGCCGAGTTGGCCGAGTTGGCCGAGTTGGCCGAGTTGACCGAGTTGACCGAGCGCCCCAAGACCAACCGGGTTCGCGGGGCCGCCCTTGGGCATCAGGGCCACTGACAGCGAGCGCAATTCCGGGGGAGCGGCGTTCAGCAGCGGTTGGGCCGTCGAAAGAGACAGCTTGACGTTGCCCCACTCCTCGCCGGTCTGCTGCATGACGCCGGCCAGGTACTCGACACGAATCTGATCGTTCTCGCCCTTGCCGGCGCGGAAGCGATACTGCGGCCGCCAGCTAACGGAGTCGACCAGGTAGTTCAGCTTGATCTTGCCCGCGGCCGCGTTCGCCTTGTCCACGATGATGATCGCGTCGCGCTCGACCTTGCTGGTGCCGGCCGACAACTCCTTGAGTTGCCGGCGCAGGAACTCGATGTGTTCGGTATTCAACTGCATCTTCTGCTGGAAAGCGACAAGGTCCTTGGCCTTCTCGCCGCGCTGCTTCATAACGTAATCGGACAGCGTGGTGATCTGATCGGAATCGAGTTTGCCCTTCTCTGTCGCCGCGACTGCGTTGGCCGAGGTGAACCCTTCCAGTTTGGCGATCATCTTGAGGTTGTCCTCGATCGTCCTGATCTCGGATTGCAGTTTCTGGCCATCTTCGAGGTGTTGCTTGAGCTGGGACTCGGCCTTGCGGACTTCTTCGCGCGTGTCCTCCTTGACCGGACGGACACGGAAGCGCGTGGTCAGGACGCGCAGTCCCTCGCTGCCCTCGGAATAGAGCGAGGAGTTGATCGTCTGCGGCGGCATGGGCGACACGATCAGTTCCATCGTGCCGGCGCCTTCGGGTACATCGACCTCGCGCGTCACCAGGGCGTTGTTCTGGTAGACGGTGACGTGAACGATCCGGCTCGTTGCCAGTTTCAGGGCCTCGGCGGCCTCTTTCTTCGCGGCCTCGGCCTGAACGGTTCGCAACATCACCATCGAGCCGGCGCCGAGCAGCCCTGCTGCCAGCACCATTACTCCCGCCGCAACCAGCTTGCGTCTGTTCATCTTTATGTCCTCTCGTGGAGATTCTGATCGGTTGAGAATGCCGCTTGCGGCTTGGCGGATGAACCCGCCAAGCCACAAGCGGCGAAGAGCGTTACCGGCTGAGGAAACCGCCGATCATCATGTTCTTGTCCATCTCGACCTTGAACGAGTAGCTCACCGGGATGGCCTTCTCGCCATTCATGCCCGGCTCAACCTTGAGGTCCCAGCGGAGAATGTTGTGCGGCTTCTTCTCGCGGACGTAGAGGGCATCGTCGCACACTTCCGGCGCTGTCTTGAGGACCAGCACGTTGAGGGTTTCGGTCTCGGAGCGAGGCAGACGTTCCCAGAGTTGGACCTTGACCGCCTTGGCCTTGTAGCTGGAAACCAGGATGCGATAGTCGTACTTGAGCACCTGATTGCCACCCTGCTGCGTCCGCGTCTTGTCCATCATCTCCCGCTGCACCTGCAACT
>JBBSDR010000360.1:0-6599 GCA_038240465.1 Gemmatales bacterium | reverse complement strand
GCAATTGTTAGGGCAATAGAGGCCCTGCGGAGTCTGGTAACACGGTCCGCTCTTCTTCGCGAGTACTGACGGGACGCCGCCGAAGAGCGTGAGGGCGATGGCACCCCCAAGAGTAATCGCGCCGATACGAGACAATCTGAGAGAAGAAACAAGGGAGGGATACTGCATAGAACTATGATAGCAACGATGGACACATTATTTCAAGCATAAAGGCAATGAAAGAGCAAGCGAAAAAACTCACCGGCACCGCGGTCATGATACATCGCACGGCTTCCTCTTGTTTACTCTGATTGTAGCGGGTCAGTGCTTCAGATAGGGGACGTTTTTCCGCTCAGGCTTCCAGCACTCGGTGCAGTCGTGGTCTGCACAACTCCCGCCTTCCAGGGACGATGGGCAGATGTCCTCGGTCGCCTCGGTGACGACCGTCGAGGTCCATTCCCACCAGCGAGGCGGGGGACCATCGACCATCGAGGCGGAGAGACGCGGCAGGAGGTTCTTCGGGATCTCGCCATTGCTCCCCTTTAGCACAGCCCCTTCTCTCGTCGGCATCCAGTGCATCACCCAGGGAGTCGCCAGGCAGATCTGGATGATGTTCCGGAGGTGGTTGATCCCTTGCAAATCTCCGCTATGAAACCAGCGAAAACGCTCCTCGCAGTGCCAGCGGATCATCGCCACCATCGCGGGCGCCCACAGTCCCCGAGTGTCAATGAGTGCGTCGTAGGCCCTGTCCAGCTTCGCCTGGACGTTCCTGAACTGGAAGGTGCCTTTCCGGGCGTAGCAATCTTCGCACACGGATCCCTCCCGCCTGGCGAGGGCCGAGCCGATCCGGCAGCGCGCCGCCGAGATGCCCCACGAAGGGACGTCCATCTTGCCGGGGTACGCCAGGCCACCGGACAGTTCTCCGGCTGTCCTCCCGTTCATCTGCCGCACGGCTTCTTCGATATTGCCTGTGAAGAGCGGGACCTCAGCTTCGTCTGGGGGTAGGACAGTGGGCAGGGAGAGCATCGTCCCGCGAGAGTGTCAGTCTCTTCTCTCGCGAGAAAGGGAGGAGGCATCCATCTGGCGACTCGTCGTTGAAGGCCGCAAACCACGCACCAGCCGCCTGGCACCCTTCTGGGCGTGCGTTGGCTCTCTGTCTCCTATCATCTCTGCCAAATGCTTCGCTGGCTTCGCCCACTCCTCCGCTGGCTCATCCCCTGGAAGCCTCGTCACGAGGCGGAGACGTCGCGCATCATTATCGGCTCGACCGGCAGCGGCAAGAGCGAGGGAGAGCTTGTCGATCTCGTGGCTCTCGCAGAGAGGGGTGAGTACGCGGTTGTCCTCCTCGATGGCCACGGCCCGCTCGCGTTCCGGGCCGCCGGTCATTGGGCAGCGCGCGGGCATGAAAACCGCTTGGTCTACGAACCTCTCCACACGACGGATCGTGTCCTCTGCTGGAACATGCTGCCGAAATCTGCGTTTCCAACGCTGTCGCAGCGGCGCCTCGACGATGCGGAAACAAGAGACGAGGTTGCACAATGCTTCATGGCGCACCGGAAACTGGATTCGCTGAATGACAGAGCCTGGACGAAGGAGTGGCTGGAGGCGGCGATTGGGCTCTGTCTCGCTCAGCCGACCCCGGAACCCCTCACATCACTCCTCCGTGCGTTCCGGATGGGATCGGCGGAGTATGAGCGGCTGATTGGTGCCTGCGAGCTTCCTGCCCTCATCGAGAAATTCCGCGGCCTGGAGCGGCTCCGCCGGAAAAGCGAGGTCCAATATGAGCTGCAGACCGGACCGGCGCGACGGTTTCTGGAGTTGGTGTGTACCTCCGAGGTCGTGCGGCTTCGTTCCCGTCCGGGTCCCTTCGACTGGCTGCAGGCGATGCGTGAGAAGCGCCTCATCGCGTTCGACGGGGGAGGGATTCGTTCCCGAGAACTGAAACGCTCGCTGTTCCTTCTGGTCACCATGCAGGTGATTCACGCGATCCGGAGGCACTTCGCGGAAACCCAGCAACAGCCTCTCCCGGTTGTCCTCGTCCTGGAAGAAGCGGGTGCCCTGGGTCTCGTGTCGCCCTTCGTGCCGATGGCCATGCAGGAGCTGCGGAAGGCGGGTCTCGCCGTCCACATCATCACGCAGTCCTCTCTCGATTTTGGCGACAGGGATCTTTTCGAGTCGCTCCTCGCGCATACCCCCTGGCAAGCGTGGTATCAAGTCCTCGCGCCGGCTGACCAGGAGTTGGGGGGGAAGGCCCTGGCAAACGCCACGTTCGATCCGCACGCAGTGTTCTTCACACGCACCCGCCATGTCCCAAACGGCGTGATGCCCATCGCGACCGAGAGTAGAGGCGAAGCAGTCGATCCACGAACTGGCATTCACCGACAGGACCGTCGAGTCGGAACAGCGTTCCTCGCGCGCCACCGAGCAGTCGAGGAGGAATACTTCAAGACCCCCGGCCTTCATGAGCAAGAATACCGCACGCAGTTGGCCACGCTTCGGATCGGGGAGCGCCTCGTCCGCGATCGCATCGGCGTGCGGCGTGAGCGGGTAACGCCCTTGCAGTCTCCTCGCCTTCCCCTCAGCTTTGACGCTTTCACCCGAGCGGTGATCGAGCGCATCCGCCGCCAGCCCATCTACCAGCCCTGTCCGCCAGAGAATCCTGCCGCTGCGGTCAAACCCCTCCCCAATGCCGCCGCTCGCCTGCGAAGCATCGCCGAAACGCAGCAGTCCCTGACGCTCACTGATGGACGACCCAGGCAGGGGCGTCCTCAGACATAGACAGCACATATCAGCCAGGGGACCGGATGCGGGAGGGCGAAAAAGGTCTCCTTGTCTCCCCGGTTTTCCTCCGGGTTATTACCCCCTCTTCTCACCCACACGGATCGCACCCTGCCTCCCGCGCGAAATGCGACAGGGCGTCGGAACGACAGTGATGCACCCGACTGCACGACAGGGGAGGCACTTCTCAGAAGACCTCCCGATGGCACCCTCCTTCGTTGTGACCCTCTGGCCCTCGCCGTACGGTCCCTCCCGCAAGAGACGCTGTGTTTCTTGCCTGGATCTTTGGCAACGTCAGAAGGGACAACGACCATGCAGATCGACGCTCATGAGGCATTCCTTGCGATCATGCCGAGAGTACTCGTTCACGCCCGTTTCGCTTTCCGCTTCGTCCGCTGCGAGCATGCACGCGAGGACAAGATCGCCGAGACACTCGCTCTTGTCTTCAAGTGGACGCTGCGGCTCTCCGAGCAAGACAAGGATGTCCGAGGTTTCCCCACGGCCATCGCTTCCTTCGCCACCCGCGCCGTGAAGTCCGGGCGCAAGCTCTGCAGCGCCAGGCGGTCGCGGGACCCGCTCTGCTCCACGGCACAGGCCGAGCACGGCTTCGTCACGATGAGCCTCCCCGACTACGCAACCCTCTCGGAGAACCCCGTCCAGGAAGCGCTGATCGACAACACGCAGACGCCGCCCGACGAGCAGGCCGCCTTCCGCATCGATTTTCCGGCCTGGAGAGCAAGCCACTGCTCGCGCAACCGCTCGATGATTGACGAGATGCTGACGGGACAGCGCACGCAGGATCTCGCCGAGAAATT
Organism: Gemmatales bacterium; assembly: GCA_038240465.1. GTDB lineage: Bacteria > Planctomycetota > Planctomycetia > Gemmatales > Gemmataceae > JBBRIK01. The sequence continues at coordinate 3,027 of JBBSDR010000360.1, read as the reverse complement.
CCACATCTCGCAGGCGAGAGTCAGTCAGCTTCGGCGCCACTTCCACGACGACTGGCTGTGCTTCACGGGCGAGCGGACGTGAAAGCTCCGCCGCGGCTGAGAGTGAAGCCGCAGCCACCCAGGCCACGTGGTCCGCAATGTCGGCCGTCCCCTCAACCAATCCAAAGCCTCCTGCCCGAGCCAAGGTTCGGGCCGCCCCCTGTTCTAACAGACAGGGGGCTTTCTCATGGCTGCAGATTCGTCTTCGCCCACCTGGCTTTGATAAAACTGGGAAGAGCAGGTCCCAAGCTGGTTGCTACGGTTCACGTACGGGTGGGATTGTACTTTTCTGAAGTGTCATGAGACATGAAGAGCCCTTCCTTGCCAAGCAGTCGTTCAGCTTGTGCGCGTGCCGATGCCCAAGCAATCGCCCAACGAAAGAGGAGATAGGCGAACGACTCTGCTATGCTTTGTCTCTTTGCAACGGTTTGCTCGACGAAAGCTCATCCTCTTCCGGCGACGAAGCCCAGCGGGGCGAACTTCCCCCCGACCTGCAGTTCTACCGCGAGCACTACAAGGGTGTGACGCGGGGGAGGCTGATCAAGCGCAACGAGGCTCTCTATCGCCGACTCTCCAGAGCAGGGTTGCTGGACCACATTCCGAAGATGCAGGACATCATCCCTGGCCTCCTCCTGGCTGACTACCACGAGCACTACGAGCGCATGACACGGGGGGAGCTTCAAAAGCGCGATAACAGCCTCTACCAGCGATTACGCATCGCAGGGCTGCTGGAGCAGATCCCCCGGAAAACCCGGAGCCTCGGCGAGATCTCTGATCTCCTGGCCTACTACCACAAGCACCACAAAGGCGTGACACGGGGGCAGCTGAAAACGCGGACCCCGACACTCTATCAGCGACTGCGCAGAGCCGGTCTGCTGGAGCAGATCCCCTGGAAAACCCGGAGCCTCGGCGAGATCCCTGATCTCCTGGCGTACTACCAGAGGCACCACGAGGGCGTGACACGGGGGCAGCTGAAACAGCGGGCGCCGGTGCTCTATCAGCGACTCCGGAAAGCGGGTCTCATCGGTGACATCCCCACCAAGCGTTCGCAGGAGGACGCGTTGCCCGACCTCCCATCTCATGCCCCGTCCTGATGGCAGTCTCTTCTGGTGTGCCTCTCAGCTCAGGGTCGTGCGGGGCGCCCAGCAGCAACCTGCTGGTGCTCAGGTCCTTCTCCTTTCCACCGCACGAAAGTCGGTCGGAGAGAGGGGACGAACACTCTACATCCTGCAAGCGTCGGCTTGGTCGTCGTCCAGACGCACGCATTGCGCTCCCTGCTTCAGTCCTGGTCGGTCGATAACTGGCCGACAGGATCGACTGTGTCGGCCTGACAGGTCGCTCCGTCAAACGCGGGCGCGAGCACCGCCAGCACATCATGGTCGCGTGTGTCGCTCTCCAGGACGCGGCGGTCGAGGACCGCGGTGACGCGGTGGGGGACGGGCGTTCCAGGCACGTACGTGGAGGAGAGTGCCCCCGGCCTTCAGAGAAAGAACATCACAGCGCCGTCCCCGTGAACGTCACCGTGGCGGCATACGTCCCTGTCGGCTGGATGTGGGCCGAGCCGATGTACGCGCGGAAGTGTACGCGGATGATGTCGCCGTTCTGCTGAGAGGCGGAGGTCTTCGTGCGTATCGCGACACTGGAACCGGTCGCCACGCGCGCATATTTCTCGGCGCTCGTATCGGTGCCGAAGTCCAAGTTGCCGGTCTGCGAACCCGATGAAGTGGAGGAGACGCGTCCGCCCCATCCCGACGCGTTGGTTGCCGAAGGGAACACGAAGGTATTGTTGAAAGAGCCTGTGCCGATCGCCGGAATGCGATTGGTCCCGTTGCTGTTCAAGTGGCCCGTTCCCGTGCGGGAACCCGCGGTGCCTGTCCCCGTGGCAACGTACCATCCGAGGGTATAGCCGAGGGAATCGTTGGTCGTCACTCTGCACGCGACCGATTTGGCGGGGCTATAAGTCCCGGTGTCTCCCGTGAAGGTGATGGTGCCGAGGTTGAGGGTCTCGCCGGAGCCGGCGATGCCGTCATTCGTGGCATCGCAAGCGATCCCCATGCCCGAGGCGACGGTCACCTGCACGATGGCGGTTTCAGTATCGGTCCCGGCCCCGAATGCATGGAGAGGTTCCAAAACGACGAGAAGAACCGCACACAACGCGAGTGCGGATACGAACCCCAGCTTCACGGCGTGGACCACCTTTTCGGTCGAGAGCAGGAAGGAGTGCATGGTGTCGTAGTGAGATGTGTATTTTAGGTACATTATAAATCAAAATACTATTAATTTCAAGGGAACCGGAGGCAGAGCCGCGACTGCTTCAATGGGCCGGGTGAACGGCAAGGAGCGCTTTGCCGTGTCCTGCGGCTCCGCTATACTCTGCCGCTCCCCGCAACAGTTTGTTCGACGAGAAGTCAGCTTTTTCCGGCGACGAAACCCAGCCGGGTGATCTTCATCCCGACCTGCAGCTCTACCACGAGCACTACCAAGGTGTGACACGGGGGCAGCTTCAAAAGCGCGACAACCCGCTCTATCAGCGACTGCGCACCGCAGGTCTGCGGGAGCATATTCCAAAGAAGCACCGCGTCATCTCTGACCTTCTGGCTTACTAACACGAGTATTGCGAGGGTGTGACCAGAGGACAGCTTAACCGGCGCGACCCGTCTCTCTATCAGCGACTCTGGAAAGCCGGGCTCCTCGACAATATCCCCACCAAGCGGCCGCAATAGGACGCGTCGCCGGACCTCCCCATCTCATGACTCCGCCATCGGGCGGTCTCCTTCATTGCCCCTCCCTTCTCGCTCGCACTACGGTCCCGACGCATCAGCGATCTGCTGATGCTTCGATCCTTTTCTCCACCGATTCACGAAGGGAGTTTCTCATGTCCGACGCGAAGCTGATGCTTCACTGCGGAGCGAGGGAGGTCACGCGCGACGAACTCAATCTCGTTCCCTGCCCACCGGCCGAAGGGAGGTGGCGGCCCGTGCCTCATGG
>JBBSDR010000359.1:0-6621 GCA_038240465.1 Gemmatales bacterium | reverse complement strand
GTAAGCGACCGGAGTCTTCCAGCGGAGAACTCCGGTCGCTTACGCGGACTGAAGACTCCGGTCGCTTACGCGGACTGAAGACTCCGGTCGCTTACGCTCCCGGCTCGCCTGGCCTACCTCTGCCATCACTCGACGTGATACCATCACATCGTGCGCCCTGAACTCCCGCGAGACCCCCAAGGTGCGAACGATGCGCTTCTCAGGACGGCAGCCAGCGATAGTCCACAAAGGGAAACACGCGGCCCGAACGGGGATCCTTCTTCTCGCGACAACGATCGGAACTCTTCTGGCGTTTGCAGACCGGCCCAGGGCAGAGCCTCCCCCGGTCGCCGCTCCTGCCAAGGCGAAAGGACCCGATATCGGCCCGCTGATTGAGGCAGGCTACCCCAAGCTGCTGACCCTCTACGAACGTCTGCACAGCCACCCGGAACTGTCCAGGCAGGAAGCGCTGACGTCGGCCCGGCTGGCGAAGGAGTTGGAGGGGACGGGCTTCGCGGTAACACCTCACGTCGGCGGCTACGGTCTCGTGGCCGTCCTCCGCAATGGCCCTGGCCCGACCGTGCTGGTTCGCACTGAGATGGACGCCTTGCCGGTCGAGGAGAAGACCGGCTTACCCTACGCCAGCAAGGAGCGGGTTCGCGACCGCCGCGGCGAACTGGTGGGCGTGATGCATGCCTGCGGCCATGACGTTCACATGACCTGCTGGGTCGGTACGGCCCGGGTGCTGGCGGCGACGAAGGACCGCTGGTCGGGGACTCTGGTCTTCATCGCTCAACCCGCCGAGGAGATTGGCTCCGGGGCCGACATGATGCTGGAGGCCGGTCTGTTCAAAAAGTTCCCCAAACCCAACTACTGCCTGGCTCTGCACTGCGACTCGGAGCAGGTAGCCGGCCATATCGCCTTCACGAGAGGCCAGGCGATGGCCAATGTCGATACGGTGGACATCACCGTTCTCGGCAGGGGCGGACATGGCTCGGCACCCCAATCGACGGTGGATCCGATCGTGCTGGCGGCGCGCCTCGTCCTCGACCTGCAGACCCTGGTCAGCCGCGAAAACGATCCTACCGATCCCCTTGTCGTGACCGTCGGCTCCATCCACGGCGGCACCAAGCACAACATCATTCCCGATGAGGTAAAGTTGCAACTGACGATCCGCACCCTGAGCGACTCGGCGCGCAAGCGCGCTCTGGAAGGGATCGCCCGCATGGCCCGGGCGGCTGCCGCCGGAGCGGGTGCGCCCGAGCCGATCCTGAGCATTCACCCCGACTGGTATACACCGGCCCTGCTCAACGATAGCGCCCTGACGCAGAGGACCGTCGCGGTCTTCAGAGAGGCGCTGGGGGCGGAACGAGTCCACGAACGGACGCCGATGATGGCCGGCGAGGATTTCGCCGTCTATCGCCGGCCCGATGTGCCGATCTTCCTCTATTTTCTCGGGACGCAGCCGCCGGAGCGTGTCGCTGCGGCAGCCCGGGGAGGCGAGCCGCTGCCATCACTGCACTCGGCCCTGTTCTACCCGGTGCCTGAGCCGACCATCAAGACAGGTGTGCTGACGATGAGCAAGGCGGTGCTGAATCTGGTCGGTAAGTAGAAGGTCAGGAGTCAGGAGTCAGGAGTCAGTGAAGACAGAAGACCGCCGCTTGCTTTCGCGAGGATCGTCTTCTCTTCTCGGACTCCTGATTCCTGACTCCTGACTCCTGACCCCTGACCCCTGACTCCTGACTCCTGATTCCTGACGAGTCAGAGGTAGCTGAGCCACCACGCACGCAGCCGCTGCTTCACGCCGGCAAACCACCAGCAGGCAGGCCAGAGGATCAACAGCACCAGGACGTAAAGGCCATAGACCACCGGCAAACTGTAGCCGTACCCCTCCGGATAGAATTTGGCACTGCCCGTGGACCAGGGCGGTTCGATAAACAGCCCACTCGCGTCGCCATACGTCAGCAAGGAAAGCACGACTGCCAGGCCGTGGATCAGCGGCAGGTGCAGCAGGTAGAAGAAGAGCGGGACGCGGCCCAGCACCACGAGCGGCTTCGGGGCCAGCGCCCCGTCGCGACGCTCGAACAGGGCCAGCAGCAGAAACGTGGGGCCAAGCGTCATCAGCAGATACAGCAGCGAGGGCGGATACTTGGTGCAGTTGACGAAGGAAAAGACTGTGTCCAGGGAGTCCAGTTGCACCGACCAGGGACTGGGATCACCGTACACATTCAGGGCGCGGAGTCCGAGGAACGCCAGGATCAGGCCAATCCCCATTCGCACAAAGAACTGCTGGCGATGCGGGTAGCGCGGCGACATCCAGGGGCCGCACGCAAACCCGGCTGCAATGACCCCGATCCACGGCATCAGGGGGTACAGGGGCCGAAAGACCCTTCCCGGAAACACCTCCAGAGAGTTGCCCGAGTGCAGGATGGCCCACAGCCAGCCGAGTTGGCCAAAGGCATCCGGCTTGATGTTGTCGCACAGGTTATGGCCCGCTATCAGGGCCAGGGCGACGACGGCAATCGCCCACCGGGGCAACCATACCAACGCCGCCAACGCCGCCATGGACCAGCCGATGGCCCAGATCACGGTGCCTGGAGTGTCGAAGTAGTTGAAGTTGAAATACCAGCCCAGGCAGCGGATCACCGTCAAGTCCAGCAAGACCAGCCATAATCCGCGTGAGAGCAGGAACCAGGACAGTTCGCGGCGCGACTTGCCGTGTTCCGCCCACAGGAACGCCCCCACTCCAGCCAGAAGCACGAAGGCGGGCGCGCAGAAGTGAGTAATCCAGCGCATCAGGAACACAGGTGGCGTGGCGTGTTCCAGGTTGGTGGGCGTGAAGAGCAGGCTGCCGGAGTAGAAGAAGTCGCGCATGTGGTCCAATGGCATCACGACCATGGCCAGACCGCGGACCGCGTCAATCGACTTCATACGGTCGCCGTGTGCGGCCGGGACGGGCGTCGAGTTTGCCACGAGTGAACGTCTCCAGGAAAGACACAGGATCGAAGGGAGAAGAGCCAGGTTCCCCCTTCATCGCTCGGGTCGAGGCAGTTCCGCGAGCAACCCGAGCCGACTTGTGGGAGGTCATGCACAGCCTGTGCCAGACGAAGTTCGCCAGGAAAATCGCAAGCGCCGGATGCGTGCGGCGCTTGAAACAACTACAATTCGCGAGGGGAACGTGAAGGAGATCGCACCATGACCGCCGTCCTCACGACACATATCCGCCTCGACGACCGCAGTGTTGCTTGGATCGACGACACGAACGTGAAGGTCATTGAGGTGGCGCTGGAAAAACGAGCGCACGGGTTCAGCCCCGAGGAGATCGCCTACCAGCACTACCATCGTCTCTCGCTGGCCCAGGTCCATGCCGCGCTCGCCTACTACTACGACCATCAGATCGACCTCGACGCTGAGATGGATCGGCAACTGCAAGAGAGTGAGCAACAGCGAACAGCGTCGCTGGACTCGCCCGGCCGGCAACGCTTGCGCGCTCTTGGGAAGCTCCCGTGAGTCTAACCTTGTACATGGATGTTCATGTTCCGCGAGCCGTGACGGATGGCTTGCGGCTCCGAGGCGTGGACGTGCTGACGGCTCAGCGGGACAACTCCAGCCAGCTTCCCGATCCCGCGTTGCTCGATCGCGCCGGTTCCCTGGGGCGAGTTCTCGTCAGTCAGGACGAAGACCTCCTTCAGGAGGCGGCACGCCGGCAGCGAGAGGGGATTGCATTCTCTGGAGTAGTCTACGCTCACCAACTTCGCGTCACCATCGGACAGATGGTTGCGGATCTCGAACTGATGGCGCGCGCGTACGAACCGGGTGACCTGCTCAACCGCGTCGAGTATCTGCCCCTGTAGCGTCCTCCGGAAGAAGGACCGATCGAGCCGGTTGAGACATCGCCCGGCACGCTGGCAGCATGTCCCTTCTGATTATCGCTTCCTTGCGTCCGCCCATTCGCAACGATACTCTAATCAAAGATCGTCCGGCTCCGTCCCGTCCAGGACCGCATCATGAAACGACTGGCCGTTGTCCTGTTCTGCGCTGTTCTCTGCTCCTCCTTCGCGTTCGCCGACGAGAAGGACCTCAAAGAGGCCCGCCAGCGCTGGCTGCGCGGAAACTACGCCGAGGCGCTCGAACGCTTCCAGGGTCTCGCCAAGCAAGAGAAACTCCGCGTCGATGCCACCCTCGGCGTCAGCCGCTGCCTCGAAAGCCAGGGCGACTACGACAAGGCCCTCGACATCATCGAGAAACTGCTCGGCCGCGAAGCGGGCAACGTCAAGCTGCTGGCGCGCCAGGCCGAACTGCTCTATCAGCGCGGCCGCTGGGACGATGCCGTCAAGGCGGCGAAGGCCGTCACCGAGAAGAACAAGGACAACTTCACCGCCCGCTGGGTCCTCGCCCAAGTCATGCGCGACAGGGGAGATACCAAGCAGGCCGATGTCGAGTTTCGCTGGTTCGTCAAGACTTTCTCCCAGCGCAGCGACATGGACAAGGACATCACCGATCCCGACGAACTGCTGATCGTCGGACTCGCCGGCAGCGAGAACGCCCGCTGGAATCGCCTGGCCGATCAGTTTGAGGTCATTCTCCAGGACGTCTACGGCGACGCCCTCAAGCAGGACAAGGACTACTGGCCGGCCGAGTACCAGGCCGGCATGCTGCTGCTGGAGAAGTACAACCGCGCCGAGGGTCTCGCCGCTCTCGACAAGGCGCTGACCATCAACCCGCGCGCGGCTGAGGCGCTGGCCGGCAAGGGCGTCGCTGCCCTCCAGCGCATGGAGATTCAGGACGCCGAACGCTTTGCCGAACGCGCCCTCAAGATCAATCCGAAACATCCCGATGCCCTGCGCCTGCGCGCCGACGTTCACCTTGCGGTCGGCCACATTGACAAGGCGCTCAAGGAACTGGAGACGGCCCGCGAGATCAATCCGCGCGACGAGCAAACGCTCGGCCGGATCGCCGGCTGCCTGTTGCTCCAGAAGAAACAGGAAGACCTCGACACGCTCCTGAAGGAAACGAAGAAGTTCGATCCGACGCCGGGGCTGCTGCATCTCGTCCTGGCGAACACGCTGGAAGAACGCCGCCGTTACGACGAGGCGGAACGGCAGTTCAAGAAGGCGAAGGAACTGCGGCCAATGCTGTTCCAGGCGGCGAGCAGTCTGGGCATGCTCTACATGCGCATGGGCAACGAGAAAGATGCCGACAAACTGCTCCGCGATTCCTTCAAGTCCGATCCGTTCAACGTCCGCGTCTCCAACACGCTGAAAGTCCTCGATCATCTCGGCAAGTACAAGACGCTCAAGACGGCTCACTTTGAGCTGCGTTTCGACGAGAAGACCGACGCGATCCTCGGCCCGTACATGGGCGAGTATCTCGAACAGGTGTATGCCGATCTGGCGAAGAAGTTCAAGCACGAGCCGAAAGGGCCAATCCTGATCGAGGTGTTCAACAACCATCAGATGTTCAGCGGCCGCACCATCGCTCTGCCAGACCTGCACACGATCGGCGCCTGCACCGGCCGCATGGTCGCCCTGGTCTCGCCCCAGGGCAAGGGCATCCGCAAACCGTTCAACTGGGGCCGGGTCATCCGCCACGAAGTCGTCCACATCTTCAACCTCGATCAGACCAACTTCCTCTGTCCGCACTGGTTCACTGAGGGGTTGGCCGTCATCAGCGAGGGACTCGATCGGCCGCAGCAGTGGAACGATTTGTTGCGAACGCGCGTCCCCTCCGGCGACGTACTGAACCTGGACACGATCGACCTTGGCTTCATCCGTCCGCGGTCGCCGTCGGAGTGGAACCTCGCCTACTGTCAGGCCCAACTGTACGTCGAGTATCTGACGAAGACCTATGGCGACGACAAGATCGGCGGCATGCTCGACGCCTTCCGCGATGGCCTGAACGCTGTTGCGGCGATCCAGAAAGTGTGCAAGGTTGACAAGGAGACCTTCGAGAAGGGCTACAAGAAGCATCTGGAAGAGATTGTCAAGGGAATGGGCAGCAAGCCCGGCGAGAAGGCGCTGACCCTTGCCGAGTTGCGCGAGGCTCTCGAGAAGGATGCCGACAACGTCGATTTGAAGGCAAGGCTGGCCGAGGCGCTGGTGCGGCGCGACCGGACCGAGGCGCGGAAGCTGGCCAAGGACGTGCTGGAGAAGACAAAGGATCGGCCTCATCCGCTGGCGTCCGTGGTGCTGGCCCGGCTGGAGACGCTGGGCGGCAACACCGACGAGGCGACGAAGCTGCTCGAGGCAGCGCTGGACGAGAAGGACCCTGACGTCAAGGTATTGCGCGCGCTGGGCAAGTTGGCCTTCGATGCCAATGACTTGAAGAAGGCGGCGAAACTGTTCGAGCAGGGCCGCAAGTTGGAGCCGAACGACCACGGCTGGCTGACGGAGTTGGCGAAGGTCTATTCGCGGCTGGAAGACGCCAGGGGACAGATCGACATCCTCGAGAAGCTGGTCAAGGGCGACGGCGACGACCTGGACAACCGCAAGCGCCTCGCCCGGCTGCTGGACGTCGAGAACAAGCATGCCGAGGCGGAAACCGCCTTCAACGAGCTCGCCGCCAAGGCGCCGACGGGCTATCGCGTGCTGGCACGGCTGCGCGCCGCGGCAGAGGCCGGCACCCGCGATCCGCAGGCGGCGG
>JBBSDR010000358.1:0-6621 GCA_038240465.1 Gemmatales bacterium | reverse complement strand
GCCGGCGAGCAGGCCCGGCTGGCGGTCGATACGCGGGCGTTCCCGATCCTGATCTTCGATCCGCGCAAGGGCGACAAGGTCAAGGAGCGGCTGTCGCTGGTCGGCAACCCGGCGGTAAAGGACGACTGGTTCGTCAATCCCAAGACGAAGGAACAGTTGACGTTCGTCGATTTCGCTCGCAGCGAGGGCCGGTTCTCCAAGCACTTCGACAAGGACGGCAATCCGTCGGCGACGCTGATGCTGGCCAACCAGGATCGTCTGGAGAACTGGCACCTGCTGCAGGAGTTGGCAGGACTGCGATAATCGGATTGATGATTGAAGATTGAGGATTGTCGATTTGAGAACAGCTCACAATCGACAATCATCAATCTTCAATCGAAAATGACATATGGCCACACCACTCGCGATCCATGAATTCACCCAGGGCGGAATCGACGCCGCGCTGGAGTTCCTCAAGCGCACTCGGGCTGAACTTCGCACCCTTCGCCTCGTGCGCGTCTGGCCGGATCGTTTGCAAGTCATCGACGTCAACAAGGATTGCTTCGAGATACGCGGTGTCGGCTACAAGGACGCCGACATCGTGCCGCTGCTCCAGAGCGTCAATACAGCGTTCAATCCCGAGACGATTCACGAACCGATCGACGTCGAGTACAAGGAATTCGGCGCGGGCCGCCGCTATCCCTGGGCGTATGACCGCGTGATGTGAGAGAGTCACTTCTTCCTGGTCTTTGCGGACTGTGTTGGGGCTACTTTTGCCAGAGCATCGTCAAACTGGTCCCCCTCGAGTAAGCCGCACCAGTCCAGCCTTATCCGCACCATCTCAAGATACCAGGGATCCATGAACTCGTTGAGGCGATGCAGACGGAAGATGATCATGTCCCGCATGTCATTCTCATAGAAGATCCCCTTGCCTTTGACGAGATTGCGAACAAAGCCGTATTCGGTCAGCAAGCGATGAATTCGACCGAACGTCACCTTTTTCTTATTCGCGATGACGAACTCCTTTCATCTGGGCAAGGATCGCATCCCGAAAGCCGGCAAACGTTAGCTCGGCCCGGAGCCGTAGATGTGCTGAATGGGCGTGACGTGGCCCCACAGGATCTGCTCGCGCGTCAGACCGAACACGCCGGCGATGCGGTCGCGCTCACTCGGACTCGGCGTCCAGCGGCCCAGGAAAATCGCCAGCACCCGGCTCTCCTCCAGCCCCGACTTCTCGGCCAATTGCTTGACGTCGAGTTGCTGGGCCGTACACAATTCGTCAATTCGCTTGAGAGTAACCATCTTCGTCTCCACTTTACGGGGTCCGGCCGAACTGCGGGCCGTGACCGTACAGATGCGATACCGGTGTCGTGTGGCCCCAGGCGATATCGTCCCGCGTCAGACCGAAGACGACGGCGATCCGGTCGCGCTCACCTGGACTTGGCGTCCAGCGGCCCGCGACGATGGCCTGGATGCGCGCCTCCTCCAGCCCGGACCGCTCCGCCAGTGCTTGCACGTCGAGGCAATGCTCCGCGCACAGTTGCGCCACCGTCTTCAGGTGTTCCATGGCCTCTTCTCAGTTTAGCGACGGAAGTGTGGGCCGATACTCGGGATGGCCGGAGAAACGCGCATAGTGACAGTTCCCATCCGGCGGCGCAATCGAGATCAGGCCCTTGAAAATGTCCTCGAAGTAGATCACGGAACAGACCTTGCCATTGACGAAACAAGTGCCGTGAATGAAGTGCTGCTCGGGCAGATGCGTCAGGGCCAGCGGCGTCAGCACGACCCGCCCCGTGTCGCCGTAAAGCTGGTTCGCGACCTGATCGACGACCATTTGCAACAGTCCATGCTCGACGCGATGGCCGAGCTTGATGAACTCGGACTTCTCGCCGAAGTGAGTCAGGAAGTAGTCGGTGACGTCGCTGAATTTCGTCGAGGCCGTCAGCTTCTGCTTCAGCGTTGCCAGCAGGGAGAGGTCCATGCGAAGTCTCCGAGGAACGAGAAGAGCCGATGATTATTCTGAACGCGAGATTGAGACTGTCAAGGGATTTCCGATTGATCGTCTGTCCTGCGGGGGCCGTGTCCTGCGTTCCCCCTATGTCGAGCCGCTCTGTTGCAGTAGGCTGTAGACACGGCCGACAGTCTGAATCCGCTTCGGGAGAACACCGATGTCCGTCTGGTCTCCTCTGCCCGTGCGTTCGCTCGTGGCGTTCGCGCTGCTGCTTGTTCCCCTGACGCTCAGCGGCAAAGCGCCGGAGCCTTTTCCCAAACCGGCCGCCAGCACGCCGAACGAGCCTCTGGCCAAATCGCTCTCGCTGGCGAAGAGCGGCGAGTATCTCGACCGCGCCACGATGGCCTGGACGCGAGACAACAACTGCGGCAGTTGCCACACGAGCTTCCCGTACATGATGGCCCGGCCCCTGCTCGGCGATCCCAAGGCGCCCGCTCTGGTGCAGATGCGCAAGTTCTTTGAAGATCGCGTTGCCAACTGGGACAGCGGCGGAAAAGACGCTGGCCTGCCGCCCGGGGACGAGGGCATCACGGAAGTCGTCGCGACCGCCGCGACGCTCGCCTTTCACGATGCGCAAGCGACGGGCAAGCTGCATCCGCTGACGCGACAGGCCCTCGACCGGATGTGGACAATTCAGCAGAAGGACGGCTCCTGGGACTGGAACAAGCATCGGCTGCCGCCGCAGGAATTCGACGATTACTATGGCGCGGTCTACGCGGCCCTCGGTGTCGGCCATGCTCCCGACGGTTATGCCAAGGGCAAGTCGGCGAAGGACGGTCTCGCCCTGCTCAAGGGCTACTTGAAGAAGAATCCGCCGCCCAACCTGCATCACAGAACCATGCTTCTCTGGGCATCCATCAAGCTCGATGGCCTGATGACGCCGGCCGAGCGCGAGCAGACGATCGAGGATTTGCTCGCTCTTCAGCGCGAAGATGGCGGCTGGAACCTGCCATCCCTGGGCGACTGGAAGCGCCTCAACGGCCAACTCAACGACAAGAATGCGCCGAGCGATGGCTATGCGACCGGGTTGGTCCTCTACGTCCTGCGGCAGGCGGGAGTGCCAGCGACGAAAGAGGCGATTCGGCGCGGTGTCAAGTGGCTTGAAACGAACCAGCGCGAGTCGGGTCGATGGTTCACGCGCTCGGTGAATGCGGATCGGGCGCATTACATCACCAACGCGGGAACAGCGTATGCGGTGATGGCGCTGCGGGCGTGTGGAGTGGGAGACAAGTGAGCTGGCGAACTGCCGAGCCTGAAGCGTAAGCGAAGGGATGCCCATTCCTTCACTTTCGCTTCAGGTTCTGTTGTGGCTGATCCTTCACCCAGCAGGCCTGGATCTGCATCACAATCTGACCAACGCCGTCATCCGGCGTTTTTAATCCCGCCGCCGCCGACAAGGGTCTCACACCTTGCTTGCGGATCGGGCGAGTATGAATTGCAAATAGTTGGGGGGGTAGATGCTTCGAGCCGGAGTCGGGATGATGTCGAGACCCTTTCACGTGAACCGCACTCAACTCACAACGCAACGCTGACGAGCAGCCAGAAATCGCAACTGCCCTGGGTGGCATGATTCAGCGTGTCGCCAATGCAGGTGGCCGAAGCCTGTACTGCTGTCGTGCCGCTATGCGAGAGGGGCGCGTTTCCGCCGCCCCCGGTCCATCCGGACACCGAGTTGTAGGCATAGGTGGTCCCCGTCACTATTTGGTGAACGTCGAGGCCGATCGCAAAAGCAGAGGTATTGCCCGCAACACCGAGTCCCACCCCATACGAACTGATTGCCCCACCCGAGAATTGTGTACTGTGCTTGATCTTCGCGGCGTGGACGATGGTGCCTGCGGGAGCGGTCCAGATCGTGATGGCATTCGACGAGGCATTGGTGCTGAAGTCCGCGTAGGTCTTCGTGATCTTGATCCAGACAGGAATGGCCCCGGGCGTGGTACTCGGCGTCCCGATGGCGGGCAGGTCGCCGACCTGCAACGTGTCCCAGGCCGGGGCGGCCGCCACCCCGCCGCTCGATTGCTCGCGGAGAAACTTCCGCGTGTTGGACGTGTCTCCCGGAAGCCGCGTGGCAACTCCGCCGGCTCCGCCATACGTCAGGTCCGCCAGGACCGTTATGGGATTGCCGGGGCCGGCGGCCCAGGTCGTCGCCGTTGTGTCAACTGTGATGGTCGAGGCGCCGGCGAGGTTCCAGAAGGACCCTGTATTGACGTCCCACACTTGGAGACCGGGCGGCAACACCTGACCGGCGGCGTAATCGGCTGGCCGCGTCCAGGCGCCGCTGTTGACGATCCAGAGGCCGTTTTGTGAAGCGGTCGTCTGCGCCGTGAGCAGGACGCGGTTGGGCGTCGAGGACGACGAGACGGACACGCTGCCGACCGTCTGCGTGCCGGATAGCGTCCCGAGATTGGCCGTGCCGACGGCGCGGACGGGAGACAGGCCCGACAGCAGCACCGGCGCATAGGCCGTGCCGGTCCACATCGGCACAGTCCCTGGCGTCGGGCTGGAGGTCAGCGGCAACGCCGCGCTGAAGCTGACGGCGGCCCCACTGCCCATCGTGTTGCCTGCCGCCCCGGCCACGATCGCGTTCGTCGTGACCGTCAAGCTCGATGAACCGCCGCCGCCGGTGACCTGGCCGAGGATCGTGTGTGTGCCGTCGGAGATCAGCAGATAGGAGTTGGCCGGGAAGGCGGTCCCGTCCGAGACCGCGACAGTCTGCGTCGAGCCAACGACCGCGATGGTGAATGATGCCGTGGTACTCGTCGCGCCATGGCCGGCTGCACCAGTAGCCCCCGTGGCGCCAGCAGCCCCCGTAGCGCCTGTGGGTCCCGCCGCTCCGGTTGGTCCCGTAGCGCCTGTGGGTCCCGCCGCTCCGGTTGGTCCCGTCGCTCCCGTGGGACCCGTCGGCCCTGTCGCGCCCGTGGCCCCCGTCGCGCCCATCGCGCCCGTGGCCCCCGTCGCGCCTGTCGCTCCCGTCGCGCCTGTCGCTCCGGCGGCTCCCGTCGGGCCTTGGACGCCGGCAGGGGAAACGGCTGCTCCGCTCGCCATCGTTTGGCCGGAACTGCCCGCGCTGATGGTGTCGGTGATGAACGTGAAGGAGCTATCGGAGTCAATCGACGAGACATGGCCGTAGATTTCGTTCGTGCCATCTGAAACGAAAACCTGCTGCCCCAGCGCCAGCCACGCAGTCGTTGCGGTCAGGACGGAGACACCAGTGCCGATAGCCGGGACGATGAACGGGTCCGTCGTCGTCGTAAAGGCGTTGTCGGCCGGCTCCTCGAAGGTGTATTGCGCCGCGGCCGAACTCGGCGACGATCCCGCCGACGTCGTGACAGAGACATCCACCGTGCCGGGCGAGTTCGCCGGCGTGGTGACTGTGATGGACGTTGAGGAGTTGACTGTCAGCGCTGGAGCAAAGACACCGTCGAACGACACCGACACCAGACCGGAGAAATTGGTCCCCGCAATCGTCAAAATGTCGCCGCCCTTGCTCGAACCCTTGCAGCAGCTAATACCTGTCACCGTCGGCGCGGCCACATAGGTGAACTGGCTGGCGCTTGACGTGGTCGAGGTGCCGTAGGGCGTCGTCACGGTGACAGAGACGTTGCCCGGAGTGCCAGCGGGAGCGATGGCGGTGATCTGGGTTGAGGAATCGACGGTGAAACTGACGGCATTCGTCGTGGCGAACTTTACGGCACTGGCCCCGTTCAGATTGGCACCGGTGAGGGCCACGACCGTACCAGCCGCTTCGGGGCCGCTAATCGGGCTGAGGGCTGTTACCGTGGGAGCGGTGCCGGTGTAGGTGAAGGCGTTGCCGCTGCCGGGCGAGGAGATGCCCGCGCTGGTTGACACGCTGACGTTCACGGTGGAGGCGAGTTGCGCCGGGCTGATGGCCGTGATACTGGTGGCCGAATTGACGACGAAACTGTCGGCGGCCAGCGATCCAAAGAAAACCTGGATCACGTTTGAGAAGTTGCTCCCCGTGATGCCCACGGAGGTCGCGCCGCCAGTCGGCCCGGATGTGGTCCCCAGGCTCGTCACGGCCGGCGTGCTGCCGGTGGACGTGAAGGTGAACGGCGAGCCGGAGGAAGGCGCGGAAGTGCCGTCCGGATTGGTCACCAGAACGTCAACGGTCCCTGCCGCGGCGATGGGCGAAATGGCGGTGAGGGTTGTGTCATTGACGATGGTGAACTGATAGACGGGCCTGTCGCCAAAAGTCAGCGCTGTTACCGTGCTGAAGTGAGTACCCGTAATCGTGATGAGGGAGCCACCCGCTGTCGTGTCGGTGGCCGGCGATAGTCCGGTGACGGTGGGGACTGCCGTCGTGTAGGTGTACTGGGCCGCCGTCCCGGTTGCTGAGATGCCCAGCGGCGTCTGCACCGTCACGTCCACCGTGCCAACCACTCCGGCGGGGACCGTCACGCTCAGCGACGTGGACGATAACAGGGTGAAGGGCGCGGGTGTGTCCCCGAACAGGACTTGCAGGGCCCCGGACAGGTTGGTTCCGGTCACGCTCAATGTGTTGGCCCCACTGGAGGGACCGCTGGTGCTGCTCAGGGCCGTGACCGTCGGCGTGGTTGTGGAACCGGTGCTGTAGGTGAACGTCGTCGCGGTGCTTGTCGCGGAAGTACCCG
>JBBSDR010000357.1:0-6641 GCA_038240465.1 Gemmatales bacterium | reverse complement strand
GACCAGGCGTTGCAGGTTGTTGGCCGCATCGAAACCACGCCAGGTCACGCCGCCCCGGGCATCCACTTCCGTGCGCAGGTTGCCGTCCTCGTCGTAGGACTCCGAACTGGCATTCCCGGTGCCATCAATCGTGCGCGTCTGGAAGCCACGCGGGTCCCAGGACGTCTGCACGACATGCGACAAGGGATCGGTCGTCGTGGCCACTTCGTTGAGTGAGTTGTAGACGAAGGTCGTCACCTTCGACAGCGCATCCGTACTCGTCAGGACGTTACCGACCTTGTCCAGCGTCTGCGAAGTGGTGTGCGAGAGCGGATCGGTGGTCGATAACTCGCGGTTGAGGGCGTCATAGCTCAGGGAGGTAACCTTGCCCTGACCGTCTGTCTCCGTCAATACGTTGCCGTTGGCGTCGTAGGTTTCCGAGCGTGTCACCGCGTTGGACGTGCCATAGGCGTCCGTCGTCGAAAGCACGCGATTGAGGACGTCATAACTATTACGCGTGACATTCCCAAGTTCGTCTGTCGTCGTCAAAACATTGCCCAGATTATCGAAACTGGTCTGGGTGTACTTGCCCAGCGGGTTCGTCACCTTGATATCGCGGTTGAGCGCGTCGTACTGGTTGGTCCAGACGTGGGACGCCGCGTCCGTACTCGTCAGCAGGTTGCCGTTGTCGTCGAAGGTGTTGACCGTCGTGTTGCCGGCTGCATCGGTCGAGGACGTTACTTCACCGCGCGAATTGATGACCTCTGACGAGTAGTGGCCGTCGGCGTCCTCGCTGCCGATGACCTCGCCATCCAGGTTGTAAAACGTCTTGGCCGTCGCGCCCCTGGCGCTGGTGGTTTGGACCACGCGAAACAGGGCGTCGAACGTTTCCGAAGAGGTCCAGCCGGCCGCGTCACGCTGGCTGGTCTGCTCGCCGGCGCTGTCGTAATTCATCAACTCCATGACGGGTGTGGTCGAGCCGTAACCCTGCCACGACTGTGTCACCAGGCCGCGATCGTTGTAGACCTCATGATCGACGCCGCCGTTGGCGTCCGTCGTGTCCGTCACCAGGCCGGCCCCGGTGTAGACCCAGTTCGTGACGATGCCACTGATGGCCGCCGTCTCCTGCGTCGGCCGGCCCATCGCATCATTGACGAACGTCGTCGTGTTGCCGTTCTTGTCGCGATCCGTGGCGACGTTGCCATCGGCATCGTAGGTCAACCCTTCGTAGTTGCTGTAATAATCCGTGTCCTGGGTGAGCCGCCGCGAGGTATCGTAACTCAGCGTATCGACGACATGACTGTTCGCGTCCGTCACCGTCGTCAGCAGCCCGCTGGTCCAGCCGTAGGTCGTTGTCTCGCTGAGCGGATCGGTCTCCGTCAGCTTGTGGCCTTGCGAATCGTAAGTGTAGCCCCAACTGTTGAGCCGCTCGTCGGTGTATTGCGTCAGCGCGTGGAACGCGGTCTGATAGCTCCACTGCTGTGTCTTGCCGTCGGGGAGTGTCTCCAGGGTGACATAGCCGAGGCTGTCGCGCGTGAACGATGTCGTGCGGCCCATCGCATCGGTCTGACTGCTGACCCGGCCATTGCTGTCGCGCGTCCAGGTCGAGAGTCCGCCCGCCGCGTCGCGCACGGCGATGGGCCGGCCCTGGTCGTCCATCTTGGTGACGGTCACATGCGACAGCGGATCGGTCACTGTGGCACTGGCAACGCCAATCGCGGCGCTGCTCAGGCCCGCCAGCACCGCGGGCGACAGATAGGTTGTGCCGCCGCTGCCGGCTTGCAGCGATTGGACCGTTCCCGTCGAGGAATATGTCCAGGTGTTGGTCAGGCCGGCGAAGCTCTCGCCGGTCAGCCGGTGACTGGTGTCATAAGTGAAGTTGCGCTGGCCGCCGTCGGGGTTGGTGATGCGGGTGACGTTGCCGCTGCTCTGCGCGATCGTCCACGTCCGCGGGCCTGCCGTGACGACGGAGGAGAGTTTGCCCGAGGTGTAGTTGAAGGCCGTGGTGGCGCCGTCAATGGCCGTCATGGTGGACAGTTCATCGGCGTGGCCGTCCCCCTCCGCGTCGGTGTAAGTCCAACTGAGCGTTGAGTTGCCGTCGGCGCTGGTCCAGCCCGTCTGCATGCCGGCGCTGTTGAACGCCGTCACGTCCCCTTCCGGCGTCGTGTACGTCCAACCGCCCGTCACGGCGACGAGGGTGCCATTGTCGCCCTGGGGTGCGGTGTAGTTGCCGCTGCCGGCGTCGGCCCAGAAACGATAGCCACCACTGCCATAGACACGCAGCAAGCCAGCCGGATAGCTGCCGCTGCTCGCGATGGAATAGAGGCGATCGACGCCGCCGACATTCCAACCAGCACCGTAAGGACTGCTGGACAGGTTGACCACAAACGTCTGACCGGTGATCGTCCGCGTGACCGTGCCGCCACTGGTGGTGATCGTCAGCGTCAAGCTCCAGGTGTGACGTCCCACACCCGTGACACCCCCCATCACAGGAACCGCAAGGGTGATCGGGTCGCCGTTGGCGGATCCGCTGAAACTCCAGGAACCTCCACTGTTGAGACTGCCGTCCCAGGTCAACTGCGCCGCGATGCTCGAGGGCATGCTGCCGCTGTTGTCCATCTGGATCGTCGCCTGCACGATGGGCGCGGTCGCGCCGGCGGTGCCGGAGTCGTACACCAGGGCCAGGTTGCCCGATTGCTGCGCTCCCGGACTTTTATCGAGGTCCAGCGGATGCGTGATCTGCAGCCGGCCACTCTGCAACAGCGGATCGCCATCGAGGGGGTCGGGGACACGCACGGTGCCGGTCGTCGTGTAGGCGGCGCTGCCAACGCTGTTGATGGCAATGGTGGCGACGTTGCTCGTCCCCTGGTTGCCTGCCCTGTCGCTGGCCCTTGCCCGGACGCGCACGGTGGTTCCGGCCGCCAGCAGTCCCAGTTGGATCGTGGCGAAACCATTCAGCAGCGTGGTGGACGCAAAGCCCGTCTCGCCCGCATCCGTGAAGTTGCCGTTGTTATTCAGGTCCACGTCAAACGTGACGGTGGTGCCGTCAGGCATGCCGTTGAGGTCCGAGGCCGTCACCGTCACCTGCGGATCGCGCGAGTAGGTCGAGGACGGCGCCGTCAGCGTCAGGGCCGGCGCGGTCAGATCGACGTGGACATCGAAATCCTTGGAGCGGTCGCTGGTGACGCCGCCAACTGTGGCCGTGGCGCTGAAGGCCGCCACGCCCTCGGGCAAGGTGGTGCCGCTGTAGTCAAAGCCCCAGACGCCGGACGTGCTGGCCGTGATGGTGGCGATCAGGCCGACGCCGGCGCGATAGAGGCTGACCGTGCTGCTCGCCGGCGCGGTGCCGCCCAGCATCAGCGTTTGATCGGTCGTGATCTGATCGCTGCTCGACGTGCCGGTGTCGCTGGAGATGCCGATAAACGTTGGCACGGTTGCATCGAAACTGGTGCCGCCGGTGCTGGGGTTGAAGCGGACCATAAAGGCATCGCTGCCGCCGCCGGAGGATGCCTGGAAGGCGTGCTGGGTCGGGAAGCCGCCCGTGGTGCTGCCGGCGACGTAAAGGCTGCCATTGGCGTCGATGGCCAGGCCGCGGCCCTCGTCCGTACCCGTGCCGCCGAGGTAAGTCCCAAAGAACAACGTCGTTCCGGCCGCGCTGATGGCGGCCAGGAAGGCGTCCTGCGAACCGCCGTAGGTCGATTGCGTGGGAGAGGCGGTCGGCAAGTTGGACGACGTTGTCCAGCCGGTGAACCAGGCCGCGCCTGCGGTATCGACGACAACGGCCTGGCCGCGTTCGTTGCCGTCGCCGCCATAGAGCGACGAATAGACGACGCCGGTGCCGCTGCTGTTCAGTTCCGTCAGGATCGCATCCGATGTTCCCGTGCCGGTCAATGTCGTGTCGGGAGCGCCGCTCGTGGTCGCATAGTTGGACGAATAGGTCTGGCCGGTGAAGAGGACGTTGGTGTACCAGAGGGCCAGGGCGCGGACCTCGTCGGCCGCGGAACCGCCGGCGCGCGTCGAGTAACTGAGGCCGGTTCCGCTCGCGTTCAATTTGGCCACGAAGCCATCGGTCGTGCCGCCGCCGGCCGTCGTCTGCCAGGCGCCGCTGGTCGTTGGGAAGGACGTCGAACCGCCGGGCGTCGAGCCGCCGATGTAGACGCCGGTGTTGTCGGCAACCACGCCATAGGCGATGTCGGTGCTGCTGCCGCCGAGATAGCTGGCCCATTCCCGGCCGGTGCCGTCGATCTTGAACTCCAGGGCGAAGGCATCGGTGCCGCCCGCGTTCGTCGTCTGATAGGCGCCGCTGGTTGTGGGAAAGTCGGTGGCATCGGTCTGGCCGACGATGACGATGTGGCCGTCGGGGGTCAGGGCGACGCCGTTGACCTGTTCGCTGGTGCTGGTGCCTCCCGCCAGCGACGACCAGACCAGGGCGTCGCCGGTGGCATTGAGGATGAAGGCGAAGGGGTCCGTCGAACCCTTGAGCGTGCGCTGATAAGCCGTCGTCGAGGTGGGGAAGTTGCTCGATGCGGTGGTGCCGGCCACGACGACGTAACCGCCGGGGTAGAGGGCCATGCCGCCTACCTGGTCGAGTCCGGAGCCGCCGACGTAGGTGCTGTAAACGATGGCGGTGCCGGTGCTGTTCAGGCGCGTGACGAAGACGTCGCCATTGCCCGCATAGGTGCCGCTGGCGGTGCCGGGGAAGTTGCTGCTGGCGGTGTTGCCGGTCCAGTAACTGTTGCCCAGTGCATCGACCGCGACGCCGATGCCCGTGTCGTCGCCGCTGCCGCCGAGATAGCCTGAAAAATCGAGGACGGGATCGACGCACAGCTCCCTGCTCGCGTCGTGGGGACCGGCGACGATGCCAACCTTGCCATTGGCTCCCAACTCGAAACGTCCGGAAACAAGCTGTTTGGTGTCGCCCTGCATCTGGTAGAGAACGGGAGCGTGCTGGATGACGTCGCCACCCGCCGTGGCCAACACCAGATCGCCGGCGGCGTTGAGATGCACGCTCTGGGCGCCGGAGACATCGAGTTGGATCTGGCGCGCATCGGCGCCGGGCTTGACGATAAAGTCGAACTCGACCTTGCCTTCGCGGGTGCCATAGTAGGCGAGATCGATGCCCGTGTAAACGTCGTGATAGACGACGCGGCCAAACTGTTCGACGTCGCCGTGCCACTGAGTGGGATCGTTGCCATTGAAGTAGTTGGCCCGGCTGTCGAGCAGTCCAACGCCCTCAACCGTGGCTTGTGGATTGGCACCGGCGAGCTTGACGGTCAGGGCCGCGTTGGTGCCGGTCTGGAGGCTGCCGTCAGCACTCCTGGTGGGCCGAAGCAGGCCGAGGGTGACACCTTCTTTCGACAGGAAAGCGGTATAGCCGGGCGAGCGGGCGAGGAAATCCACTGCGCCGCTTGTCTGCCCGGCATTGCGCTCGAAGGCGAGCGGCAAGGCGGCGAAGGCATCGAGCAGGGCGGCGCGGTTGGGGACCGGATGCGTGGTGACATTGAGGGCGGCCGGTGACGGCGCGGCCGGTGACGGCGCGGCCAGCGCGGCTGTTGTCACATGAGGTGTTGGCGTGGATGTGGCGGCTGCGGATTGGGCCTGGTCGGCAGAAGCCGCGCCGAACAGGCCAGCATCGCCGGAACCGTTGCCGCTTGTCGGAGAGGAACCGGATTGTGGCGCGAAGGAGTTCGTGTCCGTTGCCTGCGCGCCAAAGGATGCCGTGCCTGCGCCCATGCTGCCCGCGAGTCCGTCCACCCCACCGCCCGCTCCGCCGCCTTGAGGTGCTTCCTGGGGCGCGAACGGTGCCTCGACCGGATCGCTGAACAGGTCATCGCTGGTCATGGCGACGTTGCTGGCGAACAGGCCCTGCGGTGGCTCGTCGTGCGTTTCGGGGACAGAAGCCGTGCCGCCACCTTCGAGATTGTCGCCAATTCTCAGGTCAAGGAATGTGGTGTCCTGATGCGCCAGGATGTCCTCATTCCAGACGATGTCGCGCAGTCCGGGCGGCAGTTCGGCGTACTGTTCGGAAGTCGAGTTAAGAGGGGGGGGGGAGGAAGGCTCGGTAAAGGCGAGCGAGCGGAGCAAATCCGAGGCAGGATTGCGATCCTCATACTGTTCGAGCGCGGGCCGGCGACGAGGTGGTTGCATGAATGGCTCTTGGGAGCGGAAGCGGTCATCAGGATCGCTCCAGCGGGAGCGCGAGTTGCGAATCTCCCTCCACGGTAGACCTCCTCGCGCCATCGTGTCAAGATGTAAAACCGGAATAAACAGGAAAGTTGTTAGAGATTTCTGCCGGCCGAGGATGAAATGGTGAGGGAAAGTGGCCCGCGGCGCGCACCCCGGACGGTTTTTCACCGCCAGGGGGTGTGTGGCAGGTGAAATGAAACGAATCCCGACCACTTCCCCATGATACCAGCGGGAGCGGACCTGGCATACGCCAAAGACAACGTTCCTTCAATCAGTTGCCTTTCTTGACTCTTTTTTCCTCTTTTTTCGTCTGTTTCGTGTATTCCGTGGTGATTCTCTTCTCTTTGCATTAGGGGACGAGGCGGCCCATCCGCCGCAGCAAGATCTTCATGTCCTCCAGCACGTCCTTCTTCTTCTCTGGACTCCGCGTCGGCAACAGGAACGCCGGATGATAGGTGCACAACACCGGAATACCG
>JBBSDR010000356.1:0-6646 GCA_038240465.1 Gemmatales bacterium | reverse complement strand
GAACGACAGCGACAGATAGAGAATGTCCGCCGGCTTGACCTGGCCGGCGGCGTCGAACACCGGCCGCTTGACGACCTTGCCCAGGCCGAGAATACCCACTTCCGGATGATTGATTACCGGCGTCGAGAACAGGCCGCCGATGTTGCCGACGGACGTCACGGTAAACGTCCCGCCGCGCAACTCCTCGCGCTTGCTCTTGCTGTTCCGCGCCGCCTTCGACAGCCGTTCGATGTCGCCGGCGATCTGGCCGACGTCCTTGCGGTCGGCATCGTGGACCACCGGCACGATCAGTCCAGCCGGCGTGGCCACCGCGATGCCGATGTGATAGCGGTCGTGCAGAATAATCTCTTCCGATTTCTCATCGAGGCTGGCGTTGACCAGCGGCACGTCCTTGAGAGCGGCGGCGACTGCCTTGACGACGAACGCGAGATACGTCAGCTTCACTCCCTGGCCGGCATAGTGGTCGCGCAGTTGCTCGCGGAGTTGCACCAGCGCCGTCACGTCGCACTCATCGACGTAGGAGTAGTGCGGAATGGTCCGCGCGGCGTGGACCATGTGTTCGGCAATGAGGCGTCGTAAGCCTTGCAGTTTGATGCGCGAGCCGGCCTTGCCGAAGTCGAGCGCCGGAGCAGCAGCGGGCTTCATCGGCGCCGCGTCTGTCTTCCGAATCTCGGCCGACAGATCGTCGATGAGAATGCGGCCCTCGGGACCGGAACCCTGCACTCGGTTCAGATCGACGCCCAGTTTGCGGGCGAGTTGGCGCACTGAGGGCGCCGCCTTGACGCTGCCTCGACTGGCGCGCGGCGAAATGCCGTTGACTGCCGGCGGCTGCGGTTCGGCTCGGGGAGAAGGAGGAAGGGCGGCCCTGGGTGCAACGGCGACCGGAGTTTCCGCGCCTGTGTAGGTCAGCAGTGGCTCGCCGACCTTGATCTTCTGGCCGGGCTTTACAAGGAGAGTGGTGATGGTGCCAGTGAAAGGCGCGGGGACTTCCATGCTGGCCTTGTCGGTCATCACCTCAAGGAGGTTCTGGCCGCTCTTGACGGTGTCGCCCGGCTTGACGAGCCAGGCGACGAACTCCGCCTCGTAGACGCCCTCGCCGAGTTCCGGCAGGTGAAAGTCCATCTTGGCTCTCCGCGTCACGTCTGCCGCTTGCGGCTTGGCGGCAAACCCCCGCCAAGCCGCAAGCGGCAGACCGTCACGCCTCTTCGGTGGCGACGGCGCGCATCGCCTCCGTGATCTGAGGCAACTGCGGCACCGTGTTCTGTTCGTAGACCTGATTCAACCCGATGCCCGGAACGTGCTTGCCCATCAGCGCGCGCGGCCGGGCGAGCAGATCGTAAAAATGCTCGTCGATCACGCGCCGCAGCAGATGCTCGCCGAAGTTGGTCACCTCGGTGTCCTCGTTGACGATCAGCACCCGGCCCGTTTTCCGCACACTGCCGCCGATCATCTTCCAGTCATAAGGAAAGATGCTGCGCAGATCGATGACGTCAAAGCTCTTGCCGATCTCTTGCTCCAGTTGATCCGCTGCCTGAACGCACAGGGGCAGCGTCCGTCCGTAACTGACGACTGTGACGTCGTCGCCCTCGCGGACCAGCGCGCCGCTGCCGAGCGGAACGAAGTATTCGCGGACGTCCGGCCACTGGGGCTGCCACTCGCTGCGGTCGCCTACCGGGGCATCGATGCGCGCTTTCAATTCGGCTTCATCATCCGGTTCGCCAGGGATCTTCTGTTCGCCGCGCACGCGCAGCAGGGCCTTGGGCAGCAGCACCATGACCGGGTTGGGATCGACGATGGCGGACAGCATCAGCCCATAGGCGTCGAGGGCATTGCTGGGCATGACGATCTTCCAGCCGGCGAGGCGGCTGGCCCAGCTCTCGAACGAATGCGAGTGATAGAGACTGCCGCGAATACCGGAGCCGGACGGCGTCATGACGACGAGCGGCATGTCGTAGTTGCCGGCGCTGGACCAGCGCTGATTGCCGGCCACCTTGAGCAGGTCGATGGTGTTGAAGCCGTAGTCGCAGAATTGAATCTCGGCAACGGGCCGGCCGCCGGCGTAGGCGATGCCCATCGCCATGCCGATGATGCCACGTTCGTCCAGCGGCGAGTTCCAGGCCGTCTTCAGTCCCTGCGTGGCGGTGAAGACCCCTCCCAGCGGCGGCCCGACGTCTTCTCCAAAGACATCGGTAACGCCGAGATAGGTCTCGCCGTAGTGCAGGGCCAGTCGGACAGCTTGAACGAGGGTTGCCATGTTGTGAATTTGTGAATTTGTGAATTTGTGAATTTGTGAATTTGTGAATTTGTGAATTTGTGAATTTGTATTCGCACTTGGACTACGACATCGGTTCGCGACTCCACTTTCAAATTCACCAATTCACCAATTCACCAATTACGGTAGTCCCGTGTAATCGCCCGGATAGACCACATCGACCGAACTGGGGGCGTAAGTGTGCAACTCGACATCCGCGGCCGTTGGCTGCGGCTCGCGGAGGCATTCTTGCAGGGCGGCTTCTGCTTCCTCCGCGGCGGCGAGACGAATGTAGTCGCCTTCCTCACGCGAAAACACATGGGCCTCGACCAGCTTGTCTTCGAGCAAATCGAGGCAGTCCGGCTCGTTTTTGATGCGCAAGGCGCCGGAAGACGATGAGTGGCCATGAAGCCGCGATACCATCGCCTCGATCATGTAAGGCCGGCGTTCGCGACGGCAACGTTCAAGGCCGCGAGCGATGGCGTGCCAGCTCGCGACGACGTCGTTGCCATCGACCAGTTCGCCGGGAATGCCGTGCGCCTTGCCGCGGTCGATGATGCGTTCCTCGCTGTGCTGGCCAGCGGCACAGGTGGAGATGCCCCAGCGATTGTTCGTGATGAGCATCAGCACCGGCAACTCATTGCCAGGCCGGCTCGACCAGATCAGACAACTGGCGAAATCGCCCTCGGCGGTGCCGGCGTCGCCGCCGATGACAATCGAGACGCCGTTGCCGCCCTCATGCCGCTTCTGCATCAAGGCGGTGCCAGGTGCCATGACGTACTGAACTTCAATGACCGACGTGACCGGCAGGACGTTGAGTTCGCGGCTGGCATAATGGCCGCAAAAGTTGCGGCCCATCGAGTGCGGATCGGTCCGCGTCATGGCCATCTGGCGAATACCGTCAATGAGCGGCATCCCCATTGCGACCAGACAGCCGGAGTTGCGGTAGTGCAGATGCAGATAGTCGTAAGCGGGGCCAGCGCCCTTTTTCACCTGAAGTCCCAGGCAGACGTTGAACGCTTCTTCACCGGGGCCGCCGATCCAGAAATAGCCCTGGCCCGACTTGCTCATCTTGATCGTTCGCTCTTCCAGCGCCCGGGTGCGCGCGATCAGACGATAGATTTGCAGGCAGCGGTCGGCAGGCAGCGACTCGTCGCCGCTGTGAATCTGGTTCAGGCCCAGGGTGGCCAGACCGTTCTTTGAGAGGTGCGTTGGTTCGCTGGACATGCCGCGTCCCTCTGGAGGTCTTCCCCATGTATTCTACGCTGTCCAACGGGTCCGGAGGAGGCCAACGTCTTGCCGCTTGCGGCTTAGCGGGTCCCTGCGGCAAGATTGCGCTCGCCTTTGCGCACACTCAGCAAGAACGTCGGGTTCGCCGCCTCGAAGCGCAGCGTCTCCAGTTGTTCCACTCCCCGCGCCACATTGACCATCAATACCTGGGCATGGGCCGCCAATCCCTTCAGAACAGCATGCGTGGCGCTCAGGCTCTCCAGCGTGGCGACATTGACCACCAGACGCCCTCCCGGACGGAGAGCGGCAAAGGTCGCCTCCATGAGCCGGCCCACCTCGCGGCCAGTGCCGCCGATGAAAGCCGCATCGGGAGCGGGCAAACCCTCGAAAACCGCTGGCGCTGTGCCATGAACCGCCTTGAGGTTGCGGACGCCGAACGTCTCTGCATTGGCCAGGATCAGGTGATAGTCGGCCGCATCCTGTTCGATGGCGTACACCAGCCCCGGCTCGCACAACCGGGCCGCCTCGACGGCCATCGAGCCGGAACCGGCGCCGACGTCCCAGACCACGTCGCCAGCATGCAAGCATAGCTGCGCCAGGGCCAGACAGCGAATTTCCGCCTGCGTGATCAAGCCGCTTTTGGGCCGGCTCTGGGCAAAGACGTCATCGGGATTGCCGAAGCGCAGGAAGCCATCGGGAGTGGCCGGACGGTCGGGACGGTCCGGCTTGCGCTTGAGGATCAGGACGTTGAGCGGGGCGAACTCCATGTCCTGGATGTCCACCAGGTCGCCCTGCGTGACACGCTCGTCCGGCGCTCCCAGGTTCTCGCAGACGAAGGCCCGGAAGTAGTCGAGACCGCGCACCAGCAACTGCCGGGCAATATGGCCTGGGCTCTGCACCTCACTGGTGAACAGTCCGACGGTTTCCGCTGTGCGAATGCGGTCCAGCACGTCTTCCAGGGGATGCGTCGCCAGGTTGGTCAGGTAGGCTTCCTCCCACGACTCCTTGATGCGCGCGAAGGCCAACTGCATGCAGCTAACGTGCGGCAGGACCTCGAAGCGATCCTTACCGAGGCGGTCGCACAGGTAGCGAGCGACGCCATAGAAGAGGGGATCGCCGGGAGCGAGCAGGACCGCCCGGCGCGGCTTGCGGAAGAACTCTTCCAGCAGCGCCAGGACAGACGGCAACTCGGCCGGCAAGGGACGGCGTTCGGCCTTCAGTTCCGGCACCAGCGCAAGCATCGTCTCGGGACCGAAGACGACCTCGGCGGCCAGGAGCAGTTCGCGCGCCCGGGCGGTCAGGCCGCCGAGGCCGTCGCTGCCGATGCCGATGATGTGGACCTTATCGAGGTTGCTGGACATTTTTGCGAGCAGCTAATTCGAGGGACAGAGCTATCTTCGCCATGTTATGCGCCAGCCGGGCAAGGGCCAGCGCCTTTGTCAGCGATTGCACACGAGGACGACCTCAATGCCGCGATAGAGATCGTGCTGCCGGCTCAGTTCGCGATAGGGCCCCCGCAGTTGTGGGCGCAGACGTTCCCAGGTCGAGGCCGGCAGGACGACATAGGCTGGCACCGGATAACGCAGCCAATCGACGACCTGTTCGTCGAAGTAGAGCGGCTCCACCTTGTGCCGGCAGTAGAAGACGAAACTCGGCTGGAAATACTCATACCAGCCGATGTGGATGTCGCCGCCGGGATCGCTGGCGTGCAGCGCCTCGCTCAGGGGACGCGGCGCCTTGTGGCGATCGAGGGACCCCTGCCCCCAGCCGAACAGCAGTCCCACCCAGACTGTCGCCGTCAGCCCCAGCGACGCCAGCAGCGCTGAGGGACGCTGCTTCCGCAGATACCAGGCGCTGGCGAGCGCCCCCAGCACCGGCACGATGCCCATGATCGCCCAGTCTTCCAGGCCGGAGAGCGGACGCCCCCTGGTCAGAGAAGAACCGACGCCGCCGATCAGCAGGCCGGCCGCCGTCAGCACTCCCGTCAGCACCAGACTGCCCAGACTCAGCGGCATGCCCCAGGCCGGCAGCGACAGTTCGCCGCGCCGCCAGCGGTCGAGGAAATGGGCCATCAGCAGGGCCAGCGGTGGATAGAGCGGCAGCACATAATTGGGCAGTTTCGTCCGCGACAGCGAGAAGAAGACGAGATAGACCCCAATCCAGCAGATGAGAAAGCGATAGCGCGGGTCCGGTCGCGGTTCGCGGAACTGACGCCAGGAATGCCAGCCGGTGAGGGCGAAGAAAATGGACCACGGCGCGAAGCCGACGAGCAGGACGAGCGGATAGTAGAAGATCGGCCCGCGATGGTTCTCCATCGCCTCGCTGAAGCGTCCGAGGTTGTGCTTGAGGAAGAAGCCGCGCAAGAACTGGCCGCGCGTCTCCGCTCCGACCCAGCCATACCACGGAGCCGCGACGAGGAGGAACACCAGAAGGCCCCAGCCGAGAGCGGGACGAAAGACACGCCGCAACTGGCGCGACCAGAGCAAAAACAGGCCAATGACCGCACCGGGCAGCACCAGCGCGACGGGACCCTTGGCGAGCATGCCCAGGCCGGTGCTGAGGCCGCACAGGATCAACCAGCGGTCGCCGCCGCGCTCGAAGTCTTTCCAGAAAAAGAGCATCGTCAGCAGCGTGCAAGCACAGAGCAGGGCGTCGGGATTGGCGAAGTGGGCCGCTCCACAGAACAGGACGGTGCTGAGAAGAATAAGTCCGGCCAGCAGGCCCGCGCCGGCACCGAACATCGTGCGGCCCAACTCGTAAGCGAGCAGCACGGTCAGCAGGGCGGCAAGGGCGGAGGGAAGGCGGGCGGAGAACTCGTTGATGCCGAAGGTGTGGTAGCAGCTCATCTGCAGCCAGTAGAGAAGGGCCGGCTTATCGACGCGAAAGGCGAAGTTGAACGTCGGCACGATCCAGTTGCCGGCCTCGTACATCTCGCGGGCGCACTCGGCGTTGTTGCCCTCGTCGATGTCCCAGAGACTGTTCGCGCCGAGATTGACCAGACAGAGCGCCGCCCAGGCGAGACCGAGCAGCAGATAATGACCGGTCCGAGCGTTGAGCCTCTGGAACATCCCTGTCCCTCCGTCGCGCAGACAATGGCCCCGTCCCGGGCCGCACGATTATACGGAAGGAGGCGATTCGCACCATCCCAGACAGGTTCCTCCCGTG
>JBBSDR010000355.1:0-6646 GCA_038240465.1 Gemmatales bacterium | reverse complement strand
TGTTGGTAGGTGCTGTCCTGCTGCCACGCCTCATCGACGAACTCGCTCCACGTCTGGCCAGGTCGGGGGAAACTGCCGGGGTGTCGCCGCTGCGCCAGTTCCTCGGCTGTCAGTCGGTGCGTGAGGAAATCCCCGAGAAGACTCTGAACGTTCTCATGGAACGCACGTGCCACCTCGGGGTTTCCGAGGACGAGGGACGGCCCGGTGAGTTCTTCCTGGCTTGCGAGGAAGTGGTAGTGGAGATCGACGAGCGTCGCGTCGCAGCGGTCATCGGCTCCCGCCTGGATCGTGAGAACGAGGGCGTCACCTGCGTTGAGCGATGCCTCCAGCAGCCGATCACCCACATCCACGGGAACGCCCTCGACCGGATGAGTGTGCAGCCGGTTGCCGAGATTGACCGTTCCCCCATTGCCGACGCGCCCGGAGGCGATGACGTCTTCTCCGCCCCCCGCTCTGCGGACAGTCAGCATGTAGATCACCCCGTCACCCGCCCGGGCATCGAGATCCTGCAGGATGCCCGAGATCGAGACCACCCCGCTGCCTGGTGCCGTCCAGCTCAGTTCTGCAGCGCGATCGCCAGTCGGCCGCACCACGAAGGCGCCACCCGGGGCGGTCTGACCGGTCGGTAGTGTCACCGCAGCCTGCGTGCTGTTTTTCGCCAGGAGGAAGGGAAGGTCGAGCTCCCCGGTTGCGAGCGTGCGCTGCGACCCCGACACGACCCACCACTGGCTCTGCTGCGGCAGGTGCGCGAGGGCAGCGAGGTCGATGGTTCCCTGGTAGAGAGTCGTGTTCCCCTGATGCAGCTCAAGAGACACAAGCGAAGTGGGATAGAACTGGGTCGGCTCGGCGTCGATGGGGAAATGGAGGGTGCCAGATTCCGCCCCGAGCGGCAGGTCGTAGAGGGTCTTCGTTCCGGTCAGCCAGCCGTTGTCGGTGTAATAGCGCATGGCGCGCGTGACGCGCACACTCGTCGTCGAAGGCAGGCCGGCGAGGTCGAGAGCGAACTCCTGGTCTCCCTCCAGGCGAGCGGTCGCCACGGCCTCGCGCTGGAGAAGCTCTGTCCCGGTGCCTCGCTCGATCCCCACCAGGTCTGCGCTCCCACCGACGCCCTGCACCAGGTCCGCGTACCCGAAGGTCGCGAAGTTGCCCGCTGTATCGCGTGACCCGACCGTCCACTGCCCGAAGGCGTTGGGGGCGAACGCATCGCTCGTCTGCGCGGTAGGCAGGAGGATTGTCTGGGCCTGCGACCAGGTGGCGAGCACAACATGCTCGCGCATCCGGTCCACGCTCCGATTCCAGTTGGGATACCACCGGTCGATGTCGAGGTCCGGGATGGGAATGGAACCCGAGCCGAACGGGGGCGTGATGCTGTACGGCCCCACCTGCAGGGCCGTCTTGCCGTTGCTATGTTCGTAGTGGAGGGTCGGCGGATCGCCTGCGCCCCAGGTGAGAGTCGCGGTCAGGGGAACTGCGGCTTCCTCCCAGTGGTCGGACGCAAGGGGGATGCGCAGCGTTCCCGGCACATCATTCCCATTCTGGGTTTCAGCAGCGGCCGAAGCCGGATCCAGGGCGGCGAACACCGCATCGAGTTCTGCCGTCGTGGGGTTCGTGGGAGCAGGCGGTGATCCTCCCGGAGTCGTCGAGGGTGCGGGTACCGGTGCCGGCGAAGGGGACGGGGATGGTGGAATCGTGGCTGCTGGGACCGGATTCTGCACGGCAGGGGGCGGCACAAAGAGCGACCAGACGCTGACGTTGTTCCCGCTCACGTTCGCCGTGACGAGGTCTGGACTGTTATCCCCGGTGACATCCCCGACCGCAATCGCGATGGGATTGCGACCGACCGCAAGAGGGCTGGTGGCAGCGAACCCGCCCTGGCCGTCCCCGAGGAGGAGGTCGATCTGGCTGGTGCCGAAGTTCGCAGCAGCGAGGTCGAGGATGCCATCGCCGTTGGCATCGAGGGCGACCACCCCTTCGGGGAACGTGTTGACGGGGCTGTCGCTCCGACTGGAAAACTGGCCCCGGCCGTCGCCGAGAAGGACACTGATCGTGTTGCTCCTTGCGTTGGCGGTGGCGATATCCGCATGACCATCACCGTTGAAATCGGCAGTGATGACCGAGACGGGCTGGGCACCCACCGTGAGGGTTGCCTGGGGCGTGAAGCCGCCGCTCCCATCTCCCGCCAGGATCTGAACGACTCCCGTGTCGTAACTCGTCACGGCGAGGTCGAGCTTCCCGTCCTTATTGAAATCTCCCGCCGCGACAGACACCGGCATCGAGACGGTCGAGACATTCCTTGGGGCCGCAAATCCGCCGTGTCCATTCCCGAAGAGGATACTCAGGCTTCGGGAAGACTGGTTTGCCGTGACGATGTCCAGCTTCCCGTCCGCGTTCACGTCCACCAGGAGGACGGAACGCGGGTTAGAGCCCACCGCCAGAGGGGAGCCGATCGGTGTGAGGTTGCCCTGCGCGTCGCTGTGCAGGATCGTTACCGTGTCGTCCCCGTAGTTTGCGGACACCAACTCGCATCTGCCGTCGCCGTCAATGTCTCCCGCCGCGAGACCGCGCGGGTCCACGCCGATGTCGAAGGTGCCGCTACTCGTCAGATGGCCGCTGCCATCCGAGCGGAAGACCGTGACGCTGCTATCATCCGACGACGCGACGGCGAGGTCCTTCTTTCCATCCCCGGTCAAATCGGCAATGACCACGGCGTAGGGGCTGTGCCCTCCAGGGAGCGTGAGGGCACTCGGGGCGACGGTTACGACCGCAGTGGGAAGGGTCCGATCCTCCAGGACTTCCAGCACCGGGCGGAACTGGGGAGCCTTCGTGCGGGAGCGTCGCCGCGGCATCTGCCACCAGAAGTGGAACGTGCGCCAGAGAGAAGACATCGGAATTCCTTGTAGTCAGGGTCGTCAAGCGGGTCGAAGCGAGTCACCCCTCGATAGCCCCTTCTCCCGGGCCGGGAAAAACCTTGCATGACTTTTTCACTTTTTCCGTTGTTTTCTCTCCCGCGTTGGGTTTGACTCGGAAGAACCTCAGACGAGCGTGCATTGGCGTCCAGGTTACGCGTCCGGAGGGACGGTATTTTTCGTGCAAACTTTCCTGAGCTCGTGGAGTATCCACTGATGACGAACGTCCCCTCAACAAGCCCCAGCCTGCTGTTGAGACTGGCCAATGATCCCGAGGACGTCGCGGCGTGGGAGGCGTTCGTTGACCGCTACGGGCGCACGATTCTCCTGTGGTGCCGTGCGCACCGGTTGCAAGATGCGGACGCCGAGGACGTGACCCAGAACCTGATGATCGCGCTCCTTGCGTCGCTGCGGAAGTTCGTCTACGACCCGTCGAAGGGGCGATTTCGCGACTGGCTTCGTAGGGTCCTCGCGCACGAGGTCTGCGATTTTCTACAGAAGCGCCTGCGGACACCGACGGTCGGCGGCGACGGGCGGTTCCAGGGGATCCTCGACGCGGTGGAAGCCCGCGAAACGCTGGTCGAGCGGATCATTGAGGAGTTCGATCTGGAGCTGCTGGAGGAGGCAGAAACGCGAGTGCGTCCCACCGTGCAACCCGCCACCTGGGAAGCATTCTGCCTGCTGGCCAAAGAGGGCCTCACGGCCGAGGAGGTCGCATCCCGCGTCGGCATGACACCTTCCCAGACCTTCGTGGCCCGCTCCAGGGTGCAGAAGAAGTTGCGCAACGAGGTGCGTCGCCTGGAAGAACGCAGGGGCAAAAACGAGCCATGAACTGCCGCTGTCCCTCGGAGGAGGTGCTGCTGGCCTTCCTCGCCGAGACCCTTCACGAGTCTGAACAACACACGATTTCGCTCCACGTAGACGCCTGCACCCTCTGCCTGGGAAAGCTCCGGTTATTGACAAACGACGGAGGGTTCAAGGCCCCCCCTTCCCGGACCTCTGAGGCAATCCTCGACGAGCGAGGGGAAGCCGTCCTGAGACGATTGAAGCGGAACCCTGTCGCTCGACTCCTGCTCCGAGAACCTCTCCGGAGTGAAACGACAGGTTCCCCGGAGAGCGAGACACTTGCCCAGCAGGGACCCGTCCGTCTCCCCTCCATCCCCGGGTACGAGGTCCTCGGCGAACTGGGCCGCGGCGGAATGGGAGTGGTGTACAAGGCCCGCCAGGTCATCCTCGACCGCATCGTTGCCCTCAAGATGATCCTGCACGCAGACCATGCCAGTGCCGCAGAGCGCGAGCGTTTCCTCCGCGAGGCGCAGGCCATCGCCCGCGTCCAGTCCCCCCACATCGTGCAGATCCACGAGGTCGGCGAGGTGAACGGCACGCCATACCTCTGCCTGGAATTCTGCCCGGGTGGGAGCCTCGCCACGCGTCTGAGGGGTGATCCGCCCACGCCCGCGGAAGCTGGACAGATGATCGAGACGATTGCGCGGGCGGTGCAGGCGTCCCACGAGCAGGGCATCATCCATCGCGACCTCAAGCCGGCGAACGTCCTGATCGGCGAGAAGGACGTTCCGAAGGTCAGCGACTTCGGCCTGGCCAAGAGGCTCGACGCAGCCGGCCTCACTGCCAGCGGCGCGATCATGGGCACGCCAAGTTACATGGCCCCCGAGCAGGTCACGGGCGGGGCCGTCGGACCGGCGGCGGACATCCACGCGCTGGGGGCGGTCCTGTACGAAATGCTAACCGGGCGCCCGCCTTTCCGTGCGCCCACGGCAGCGGAGACGGTCCTCCAGGTGATCCAGTTGATGCCCGTGGCCCCGAGCGCCTTGCAGCCCCGGTTGCCGCGGGATCTGGAAACCATCTGCCTCAAGTGCCTGGAGAAGGAGCCGGACAAGCGCTACCCCTCGGCCGCGGAGCTGGCGGAGGATCTGGGTCGCTACCGGCGAGGGGAGCCGATCCGTGCCCGGCCGGTGGGGCTGGCCGGGCGGGCGTGGCGGTGGTGTCGCCGCCACGGTGCCGTGGCCTCGCTGCTCGCCGTCATCGTCGTCCTTCTGCTGGGTGGGACCGCCGTTTCCACCTGGTTCGCGTTCCTGTACAAGCAGCGAGAGCTGGAAGCCGTCGAAAATGTCACGGAAGCCATCGCGCAACGAAACGAAGCCACCCGCCAGCGTCGCGAAGCGTCTCGCACCGCCGCGACGGTCCTGCTCGACCAGGGCCTATCCTTCCTTGAGAAGGGGGCCAGGGGTCGCGGGATGCTCTACCTGGCGCGCGCCCTCCGGGATGCCCCCGAGGATGATGCGGGCCTTCAACTCGCCATCCGCGGAAACCTCGCCCACTGGCAGGACGGTTTGTGGTCGCTGAAGACAGTCCTGCCGCACCGGGGGCGGGTCCGCGCCGCGGCGATCAGCCCGTGCGGGCGGTGGGTTGCGACGGGGAGCTGGGATGCTGGGCCGCAACTATGGGACCTCCAGGCCGGAAGAGAGGTGCCGCTCTCCCCCCACTATCCGGGATTGGTGGCGGCCGTCACGTTCAGCCCGGATGGGGTGATCCTCCTGACCGGCGGCGTGGACGGAACGGCCCGCCTGTGGGAGGTCCAGACCGGGAAACCCTGGCCGCACCCCCTGAAGCACCCGGGAAGTGTTTGGACGGTGGCCTTCAGCCCCGACGGTCTGACGATCCTGACCGGAGGCAAGGATGGGACCGTCCGCCGGTGGCACGCGCGATCGGCGGTTCCGCTCGGAGAACCGCTCCGGCACGGGGCCGAGGTCTTTGCGGCGACGTTCAGCCCGGATGGAAAGAGTATCCTGACCGGCAGCCGCGATCGGACGGCACAACTCTGGGACGCTCCGACCGGGAGGCCCCTGGGGCCACCCATGCAGCACCCGGACTCGGTGAAGGCGGTCGCCTTCCGCCCCGACGGCCGTGTCCTGGCGACGGGTGGAGAAGATGGTACGGTGCGCCTGTGGGACGCTGCGACCGGTCAGGCGGTTGGCCTCCCCTTCCGCCACCAAGCTGTCGTTCGGACGGTGGCATTCCATCCCGACGGATCGTCGATCCTCTCTGGTTCCGCGGATCGCACAGCCCTCCTGTGGGACCCGGCACGCAGGGACGATCCCGTTGCAACGTTTGCCCACCTGGGCGAGGTTGGGGCAGTCGCCTTCGGTCCGGAAGGAAAGACCATCTTGACGGGGGACGCAAACGCGCTCCGGGTCTGGCAGCTCTGCTCGGGGCGTGGAGTGAGTCCGCCGCTGCGACACGACGCCGACGTGTGGGCCGTTGCATTCGCGCCCGACGGAGGAAGCGTCCTAACGGGGGTCGGGAAAGCCGACGGCGGGCGAGGGGCCGCTTGCCTCTGGAGCCTCAGCCGGATGGAAAAGGAAATTACCTTCGAGGAAGCCCGCTTCGTCTCGGCCGTCGCCTTCAGCCCGGACGGAAGGTTCGTGCTGACAGGAACCCGCAGTGGGACGGCCCGTCTGTGGGACTGCGCCTTGGGAACCCCTGTCGGCCCCCTCCTCCTCCACGACGGACGCGACCGGGATGTCGCCACCATCAACGCTGCCGCCTTCAGCCCGGACGGCACCTTCGTCCTGACTGCGAGCGCCAACGGGGCCGCCTCACTCTGGGAAGTGGCGGATGGCGGACGTGTGAAGTGGTCCTGGCGGCATCAGGGCCAGGTGTCGTCGGTCGCGTTCAGCCCCGATGGTCAGATCGCCCTGACGGGCGGGTCGGACCGTCTT
>JBBSDR010000354.1:0-6695 GCA_038240465.1 Gemmatales bacterium | reverse complement strand
GAACCACACTGCCGCTTCGCGCTTCGTCATGCGCCCATCCAGGCGCCGTGCTTGCTCGAAATCTTCCAGCGCTGTTTTCTCCTGTCCCAGGGCGGCGCGCGCCAGCGCTCGATTGAAGTGACAGACCGCCTGCGTCGGCGCGGCTCCGACGCAGACGCTGAAAGCGTTGATCGCTTCAGCATGACGGCCGAGCAGATAAGCGCTCTGTCCGCGAGCGAAGTTCGGCCATAACCCGCCCGGATCGAGGCGCACCGCTCGTTCGAGGACCGCATCGGCAGCCAGCGCGTTCAGCCCCAACAAGAGAGTGGTTTCTCCACGGCGAGCGCCTGCCATGCCGGCCAGCGCCGTTTGCTGTCGCAGCAATAACCGTCCCAGGGCGTAATGCTCCCACGCCGTTCGCGGTGGGGTATCCTCCGCCCTCGCGCCGGCCCGCGCCGCGACTTCTGCCAGCCCCAGCGCCGCGGCATGCTGCTGCCGTTCGCGATAGAGAACGTGACTCGGTCCCAGCAGCCGTTCCGCCTCATCGAGAAGGGCCAGGGCCGCCCGCCGGGCCTGAGCCACCTCCGGCACATTCGCGCGACGCACCAACAGATCGGCATGCAACAGCGCGACATCGAGCAGATCGCGGCGGACCTCGTCATGGTTGCCCAGCGTCTCCAGTACCTGCTGCCGTCGCTGCCACAGGTCCGCGCAGCGAGTCGCGACCTGAGTCGCCTCGGGAGGCAGACGCTCGCTGCCGTGGAGAAAGCGAATCCGCTCGACCAGTTCGTGCAGTTCGCCGGTGAGTTGCCGGCGCTGCTGGAGCGCTGCTGCCTCCGTTGCCTCGCGCAGTTGTTTCGCCAACTCCTGCCGCAAAGCGGAAGCGAAAGGCACGTCGTCGGCCACTTGCAGGCCGCGCTCGAAGACCTGCACCGCCAGGGCTGGCCGGCCTTCTTGCAGATGCTCGTGTCCCTCGGCCAGGGTACTCTTCGCCAGTTGATGCTGCTGGCGCAGGTGAATCGCTGTGCTGAGGCCGACGGCCAGGGCGGCGCCGAGGACGGCCAGCAGCATGACGACCCGTCCGAAGGCGTGAGGCTTGCGGCGGCGCCATTTCCGCCAGCGCTCGTGCCAGTCGCGATTCGGCACCCCGGCCAGAGGCTGATCGGCCAGGTGATGGCGCAGGTCGGCGGCGAACGAGGCCGCATCGGCATAGCGATCCTTCGCCTCATAGGAGAGACCACGCTGGATCAGATCGGACAGGCCGGACGATATCTGGGGATCGAGGGCCTGCAAGGACGGCGAGATGCCCCGCCGCACGGGCAGCTTGCCGCCGAGGGACTCGTAGAGCGTCGCGGCCAGGGCGAACACATCGGCCCGGCCATCGAGCGGCAACTGCGTGGACCGGCCCTCGCGGGCGGCGATCATTGCCTCGTGCTGCTCGCGCGGCATGTACATCAGCGTCCCGCCAATGAAAGGTGGCATCGCGGCGCCGGCAGCCAGTGGCGGGCAGGCCAGGTGGAAGTCGAGCAACATTGGCTGGCCGTCATTGGCCAGCAGCACGTTCGACGGCTTGACGTCGAGGTGAACGAGTCCGCGCTGATGGGCGTAGTCGAGCGCGTCGGCCAGGGCCGCCCCAATCCAGCACACTGCCTGAACGAATGAAGCCTGCGCGAGGAGGTTTCGGATTGGCCCCTGGGACGGACAGCGGATGGGCAAGCGCGCGTCGGCCCGGTCGAGGACGTCGAGCAAATGCTGGCCCGTGCGTTCGCTCAGAGGGATGGAGCGCAGCCCTTCGAGGGCGTGGGCCAGCGTCGTGCCGCCGAAGTAGGGCATTACGAGAATGCGATGCTGCTTGCCGGCCTGCTGGGCGCCGTAAAGCGGCACGATGTTGGTGTGCTGCAGGCGGGCGAGCGACAGGTGTTCCTGTCCCCGGCAAGGCGTCATCTTGAGGACAACGGGCCGTCCGGCGAGGCTGGTCTGGCGGGCGAGGAAGACCCGCCCCTCGGCCCCGCGCCCCAGTTCGGTCAGCAGTTCAAAATCGCCGAGTATCTCGCCGGCGCGGGCCGTTCCCGGATCGCTGTCCCGCGGATCGACGCGCGTCAGTTCGCCGCCCAGAAGGACTTCGAGTTGGTCGCGCAAGGCGGGAAAGCGGCGAAAGAAGTCCTCGCGGTTGGCGGGACAGCCATGCTGGCGGCGGAGGCAGAACTCTTCGTGGACCAGTTCAAGGACGGCAGTCCTGTCCCCGGCCAGAGCGGGATATCGGGCAATGAGTTCCTCGACGAGTGGCCGTGGTCCGTTGCGCCAGCCCTGTTCCATCTCGGAAACGACACCGGCGACATTCGGCGAGACGGGGCCGCCCGCGAGATGCGCGACGGCCACGGTGGCTGGCGAGGCGTTCCAGGAATTCGCGGTGTGCGGCATTGAGGTTCGTCAGTCAAGGGTGAGAACAAATCCAGGCGAGCCGAGAGGCGTAAGCCCTCGGGGGATTCTCTGATGAAGAACCCGAGGGCTTACGCCCCTCGGCTCGCCGGAGACCAGTTTCAGGAACAGCCGCTGAGGGTCAGCGACCAGGAGAGCGTGTCGGCCACATCTTCGGCAGACTGCGCCCCGCTTCGCGGCGTCCGCATTTGACGGCGAGCCACCTCACAAGCCATGGCGGCCAGGGCGGTTGCCAGCAGCCAGCCGCGCATCCCCTCGCCGGCAGGAAGACCGAGCCGATCGAGGCCAGCGAGGAACCCTTCCAGCCCGCCGAGGTCCGGCAACGGGGCCGACTCGAGCATTTCCGCCGCTCCCGAATCCACCAACTCCGGTTCCTCACTCGCCTCGGTGGAGGCCCTCCGGTTGTGGCAGGGAGAGACAGGGTCCGCGTTGGGAATCCGACCTTCCAGGACCATTCCCCCGGCAAGCGCCGGCAAGTCCAACGGATCGCTCGATTCCGTGTCGTCTCCAAGAGTCAGGCGATAGGCCCCTGGTGTCCCGGTCAGGCCCTGGGGCGCGTCCGGCACCGGGTTCGAGGATTGCCGTGGAACGCTATCCGAGGCGGAGGCCGAGTTGTTTGCTTCCTCGGCAGCCAGCGCGGCGCCGTGGAGGGCAGGCAGTCCTTCACTCTTGTTGTGCAGCAGCCCTGCCTCCCCCCTGGGCGAAAAGAGCGGCGGAGGTGGGGCGAATTCTGTCGGCGGCGCCACGGGACCCACTTGCGGCGCGGCTGGTTCTGCCGGCGACTCGGAGTGCTCCCGCGGTGGCGGAACGTGGGTCGCCGGCACAACCGGAGGCGGTGTGCTGGCCGGGGGTGGCGGCGCGCCCGGAGGCAGCAGAACGGGTGGTGACACGACGGGTGGTACGGGGGAAGCAACAGACTCCGGCACCGGAGCGACACTCGGTGGAGGAGCGGGCAGCGAGACAATAGGTGGAGGCGTGCTTGCCGGTGGAGCA
The DNA here is from genome assembly GCA_038240465.1 of Gemmatales bacterium. Classification (GTDB taxonomy): domain Bacteria; phylum Planctomycetota; class Planctomycetia; order Gemmatales; family Gemmataceae; genus JBBRIK01. The sequence goes on along the minus strand of JBBSDR010000354.1, from coordinate 3,284 downwards.
TCAGGTGGCGGCGGGGCAGGTTCCAGCAGTGGCGCGACCGGAGGCAGCAGTTGCGCGACGGTTTCTGTCACCACCGCGACAGGAGCAAGGACGGGCAGTGGCACGCTGGAGGGAGGCGCACCCGGCGGCGGAGTGTCAGACGGCGGCGTGAGTAGTGGCGCGATAGATGGCAGCAGGGGCGCGACATAGTCCAGCACCGGCGCGACGTCTGGTGGAGGAACGGGCAGCGGCGCGATGGGGGGAGGCGGATCCGCCGGCGGGGTGGCCGGTGGCGGCAGCAGAGGCGACAGGATTGGCGCGACTGGTTCCAGCAGCGGGGTCACGAGGGGCGGCAAGACCGCGACGAGTTCCGGCAGTGGCACGATGAGGCTGATGTCCTTGACTGGATCGATGTTCGCGACAGGGTCCAGAGTGACGGTTTCCACCCCGGCCGACAGGTTCCCAACCGGAAGTACGGCCGGGATGCTGTGCGTCGCCAATTCCATGAGGTCAATCGGACCATTCGCGGGCGGGGTGATGGCGAGCGAAGCCACATCGAGAAGGACCGGAGCGATCGCTGCGGGAGGATGGATTTCGGGTATTGGCGCCAGCCAGGGAACACCGAGGGCATCCAGAGAGGTCGTGCTGGGGACGCTGCGGTCCTCGAGGGATTCGACGCTCAGAAACGAGCGCTGACTGGTCCCGCCGTGGACGTACTTCCTTGTCATGGGACGGAGTCCTTGCGTCTTGCGGTTAATCGTTGAGGGAGGGTTGTGGTCTCTCGCGGTATTGAGGAGAATCCGGCACTGCCCTCCCTGGCCATCCGGAACCGCGATGGAAGAGTTGAGGGCGCGCTCCGCACGTCCTCAAGGAATGATTTTACCAGGAGGGTCGCATCCGGGCTAGCCCAACTTACCGCCCTTGTTCCTGCGCAGAGCGTGGGAACGAGAGAACGCACTTTCCGCGCGGCACTTGACGCCGAAAGATGAGAGAATGTCGCGGCTTCCCGACGCACTCGTTCCCTCCTGGAGACGCCATCATGTTTCGCTGGATGTCCCGCCTGCTGGCCGTGCTGCCGCTCCTGTTCGTGCCGCTCGCCCTGACGCCGGCGCAGCAGCCGGCGGAGAAGACGGTCCGCCTCGGCACCTGGAACATCGAATGGCTCGGCAACGCCGAGAAGCGCAAGAAACCGGCCCAGAAGCCGGAGGACATCGCGAAGTATCTCCTCGCCAGCAAGGTCGATCTGCTCAGTCTCAACGAGATCACCCATGACGTGGAGGGCGAAACCCCCGCGAGCAAGACGTTGACCGAGACGCTCAAGCTCATGACGAAGGAGACCGGCAAGGAGTGGCAGCACGTCCTGTTTCCGAGTGCGACGCCGGGACACAAGGATCAGTTGTGCGGCGTGGCCTGGAACGCGGACGCCGTCAAGCTGGTCGAGAAGCCGTATCGCATTCCGATCCGTCGAGGGCCGGCTGCGGGCGACGACTTCTTTCACCGGCATCCCTACGCGGTCAAGTTCTCCTTCGGCGAGAAGAAGACGGATGTGGTGCTGATTCCGCTCCATCTGAAATCGAACTCGCGCGGCGGCATCACCAAGATGAGCAAGGTGCGCGCGGCCGAGGCGGGCGCTCTGGTTCGCGCCCTGGCCGATGTGCAGAACCACTTCAGCGACGACGACATCATTATCCTCGGCGATCTGAACTGTCTGGTGCGTGAGGAGCCGGCCCTGGTGCGCTTCAAGGCGGCCGGCTTTCGCGATCTGAACTACGCGGACGAACTGACGTGGATCAAGGAACGCATTTACGATCCGGCGCCGTTCGATCGCATCCTGGTGCCGGAGGACCAGCCAGAGTTCAAGGATTGTCGCTTCACGGTCTTCAGGGAGCATGCCTTCAACAGCGAGCGCGAGTATCGCCAGCAGTTGTCGGATCATTACCTCGTCTACACCGATATCAAGGTGATGGACGACGACGATTGACCCGCTGCGCGTCTGGCCTTATGCTGCAAGTGGTACTGCTTCTGTCCAGGGTGGCGCACTCATGATTGATCGAGCAGCGATTCAGGCCACATGCGGCGACATCGTCCGGGAATTCGGTCCCTCACAGGTGATCCTGTTCGGGTCGTATGCCTACGGGACGCCGACCGAGGACTCGGACGTGGATCTGCTCGTCGTCATGGACATCTCGGAAGAGCAGGCAGCGCGTCAGGCAGTGGAAATTCGCAAGCGAATCCCGCGCCGCTTCCGTATGGATTTGCTTGTTCGCACTCCGCGAGAGTTAGCCTTTCGGCTGGCGCACAACGACTTCTTTCTCCGTGAGATTTTCGAGCGAGGTGAGGTGCTCCATGAATCCGCTCGCGCTGGAGTGGGTGCAAAAAGCTGAAGGGGATGTTGACACCTTCGCTCTGTAGAGGCAATCATGGGCCAGCGACGTAACCTTCTCGTGATGCCCGTCTCGCTTCTGTGGCCTTTTCTTTTCTGCCGCGCCGTTCCTCTTCAGGCGGACGAACCGCTCGCCGTCACGAAGCCGCTGACTCAGAGCGGCGACCTCTCTGCCCTCATTCTCTCCGGCATGGAGAAGTTCCTCCTGCGCGAAACTGCGAGTTCCGTCGAAAATCGCAAGACACTGTGGAAACGCGACTTCTCTTCACCCAAGGCTTACGAACGCTCCATCGAGCCGAATCGCGCCCGGTTCCGCCGCATGATCGGCGTTGTCGATGAGCGGCTGCCGATTCGCGAGTTGGAATACGTCGGAGGTACGTCCACCCTGAGCGAGATTGCAAGCACCGACCGGTACACCGTCCACGCCGTTCGCTGGCCGGTCCTTGAAGGCGTTGACGGCGAGGGGCTGCTGCTCCAGCCGAAGGGCAAACCCCTGGCCCGCGTCGTCGCCCTGCCCGACGCCGATCAGACGCCGGAAATGCTCGTCGGCCTCGCGGGCGGTCTGCCGCCGCAACAGCAGTGGGCGCGGCGGCTGGCCGAGAACGGTTGTCAGGTCGTCATCCCTGTCCTCATCGATCGTCAGGACACCTGGTCCGGCAATCCGCGCATCGCGATGACCAACTGCACCCATCGCGAGTGGGTCTATCGTCCCGCGTTCGATCTTGGCCGGCACATCATCGGCTACGAGGTGCAAAAGGTCCTCGCCCTCGTTGACTGGTTCCGCAAGGAGGACGGAAAATTGACCGTCGGAGTCGCCGGCTATGCGGAAGGCGGACTGATTGCGTTTTATGCCGCAGCGGCCGATCCGCGCATTGACACGGCCTACGTCAGCGGCTACTTCCGCACGCGTGAATCCCTCTGG
>JBBSDR010000353.1:0-6699 GCA_038240465.1 Gemmatales bacterium | reverse complement strand
CGCCTCATCCGGCCCCTGGCCGTTCCGGAAGCGCTCAGCGAAATCGAATTGACGCGCACCGTGCAGGAAATGGCGGCCCGCAATCGCTCCGCCGCTGATACGGTCTGCTTCCTCGGCGGCGGCGCTTACGATCATTTCATCCCCGCCGTCGTCGATGCCGTCGCCGGCCGCAGCGAGTTCTACACCGCCTACACGCCCTACCAGGCCGAGGCCAGCCAGGGCAGTCTGCAAGCGTTCTTCGAGTTTCAGACACTCATCTGCCAACTCACCGGCATGGACGTCTCCAACGCCAGCCTCTACGAAGGGGGCAGTGCCGTCGCCGAGGCCGTCATCATGGCGATGGGCGTCACCGGCCGGCGCGGCAAGGTCCTCATCGCGGAGAGCGTTCATCCCGAGTATCGCCAGACGCTGGCCACTTACGCCGCTCACCTCGAACCAACCGTCCAGACGCTGCCCGTTCGCGATGGCGTCCTCGATCCCGATGAACTGAAAAAGGCCATCGATGACACCACCTGCTGCGTCGTCGTCCAGCATCCGAATTTCTTTGGCTGTCTCGAAGAGGTTGAGGCACTGGCGCAGGTGACGCGCGACAAGGGCGCCCTGTTCGTCGTCAGCTACGATCCGATCAGTCTCGGTCTGCTGAAACGACCCGGCGACTACGGCGCGGACATCGCCATCGCGGAAGGGCAATCGCTCGGCACACCGCTGGCCTTTGGCGGGCCGTACCTTGGGCTGCTCTCCTGCCGCGAGGAGTTCGTTCGCAAGATGCCGGGGCGGATCGTTGGCCAGACGGTCGATCGCAACGGCAAGCGCTGCTGGGTACTGACGCTGCAAACGCGCGAGCAACACATCCGCCGTGAAAAGGCGACGAGCAACATCTGCACCAATCAGGGCTTACTCGCCCTCCGCGCCACGGTCTACCTAAGCGCCCTCGGCCCGCAGGGGCTGCGCGAGACGGCGGAGCTGTGCATGCGTAAGGCCCACTACGCCGCAGAACAACTGGCAACGATTCCGGGCGTGTCGCTGGCGTTCAAGCGACCATTCTTCAAGGAGTTCACCCTCAAGGGGACTGAATACCCGGATGAACTGCTCAGCCGGTTGCTCGACGCGGGCTATCATGCCGGCCTGTCGCTGCGGCGTTGGTATCGGCATCTAAGATCGTATATCACCCTCGCGGTAACGGAAAAACGGACGCGGAGCGAGATCGACGGCCTCGTCGCCGCCTGGACGAAGGCGAAATAACCATGGAAAAAAACCAGTCTACCGAACTGCTCTTTGAACTAACCCATGCGGGACGGCGCTGTCATCTGTTGCCCGCCTGCGATGTGCCTGGCCCGAGTATCGCCGAACTGCTGCCCGCCGCCGCGCTGGCTGCCGTGCCGCCACCCTTGCCTGAAGTCGGCGAAATCGAGGTGATTCGGCACTTCACGAATCTCTCGACGCGCAACATGAGCATCGATACGAATTTCTATCCGCTTGGCTCCTGTACGATGAAGTACAACCCCAAGCGCCACGAGCGCCTGGCCGCGCTGCCGGGTATCGCCGACGTGCATCCGCTGCAGTCCGACGATAGCTGCCAGGGTATGCTGCAACTGCTGTACGAGATGCAGGACTATCTCGCCGAGATTGCCGGTCTCGATTCGGTCGCTCTGCAGCCGGCCGCCGGGGCGCAGGGCGAATTGACCGCTCTCCTCGTCGCCGCCGCCTACTACAAGGACAAAGGCGAGAAGCGGACGCGCGTTCTCATTCCCGACAGCGCTCACGGCACCAATCCCGCCAGCGCCGCCCTGGCCGGCTTCGACACGGTCAGCATCAAGAGCAACGCCCGCGGCCTGGTCGATGTCGAAGACCTCAAGGGCCACCTCGACGAGCGCACGGCCGTGTTCATGATTACCAACCCGAACACTCTGGGATTGTTCGACGATCAGATCACGGCCATCGCCGAGATGATCCATGCGAAGGGAGCGCTGATCTATCTCGACGGCGCCAACATGAACGCCATCCTCGGCATCACGAGGCCGGGCGATTTCGGCGCCGACATGATGCACTACAACGTCCACAAGACCTTCACCGGCCCGCACGGCGCCGGCGGTCCCGGCTCCGGCCCCATCGCGGTTCGCAAGAAACTCGAACCGTTCCTGCCCGCGCCGGTCGTGGTCAAGAAGGGAGAACAGTATCATCTCGATCACGATCGGCCGAAGTCGATCGGTCGAGTGCGCAGTTTCTTCGGCAACGTCGGCATTCTCGTTCGCGGCTACTGTTACATCCGCACGCTCGGTCCGGATGGCCTGAAGGCGGTCAGCGAGAACGCGGTCCTCAACGCCAACTACATCCTGGCGCGGGTCAAGCAGGCGATCGAGGTCCCCTACGGCGACCGCTGCATGCACGAGTTCGTCGCCAGCGCAAGGAAACTCGCCCGAACGAAACGCATTCGCGCCCTGGACATCGGCAAGCGACTGCTCGACTTCGGCTATCACGCGCCGACGGTCTATTTCCCGCTCGTCGTTCAGGAGGCGATGATGATCGAGCCTACCGAGACGGAGAGCAAGACTACCCTCGACGCCTTCGCCGATGCACTGCTGAAGATCATCGAGGAAGACCCGGCATTTCTGCAAGCCGCGCCGCACACGCTTGGCCTGAGCCGGCCGGACGAAGTGAAAGCGGTCAAGGAGCCTGTGCTGCGGTGGAAGAGTTAACCGTCCGGCTGCTGCGCGACGAGCAAGGCGATGGCCCGCATCACATGGCCGCCGACGAGGTGCTGTTGCAATCGGCGGCCAAGGGTATCGCCTCGCTGCGGTTCTACACCTGGGAGACGCCGACGCTGAGCCTCGGGTACTTCCAGGAGGCAACCGCTCGGCTAGCCGATCCCCTTCTTGCTGATTTGCCGTTCGTGCGCCGGGCGACGGGCGGCGCTGCTCTGGTGCATCATCACGAGTTGACCTACTGTCTTGCCGTCCCCGCGACCCGGCAGTGGCTGGGACGCTGCTGGCTGCGAATGCACGAGGCAATTGCGGCCGCACTGAGGGAGTTCGGTGTGAATGCCGACCGATGTGTGCTGCCGGAAGCGGAGGACTCGACGGGTTATCTTTGTTTCCAGCAACACACGGCCGGGGATGTGATGATCGGGAATGCCAAGATCGCGGGCAGCGCACAGCGCAAGCAGCGCGGTGCGGTCATGCAGCATGGCGGCATTCTCCTGCGTCAGTCGCCGTTCACTCCCAGCTTGCCCGGCATCCTCGAATTGACCGGCGTTGATGTCAAGCCGTTTGATCTGCGCACGGCAATCATCGGTCAGTTGAAGAGGCTCCTGGGATGGTGTTTCGATCTGCCGGAGGATTGGACGGAAGCCGAGAGAGAGGCGATTGAGGTACTGACCAGGATCCGCTATAGCAGTGACAGTTGGAATTGGAAGCGCTAACCAACCAGCCCCATCAACTCCAGAAACTCGAGGGATTCGAGGCTCGAAACAATGGCGTCGGCCAGTCCCAACTCGTGAGCCGGCACGCGACTGTGCGGGATGACGATGCAGCGCGCCCCCGCCTCCTTTGCCGCGCGCAATCCGTTCGGACTGTCTTCGAGGACGATCATCTCGGCCGCGCTGAAGCCGAGACGTTGCGCCGTCTTCTCGTAAATCTCGGGCGACGGTTTCCCTCGGCTGACGTCCTCGCACGTCATCACGAACGAAAATCGATGCAGCAAGTCGTGCGGCTTCAGAACACGATGGACGTGTTCGCGATGGGACGAGGTTGCGATGGCCAGGGGAATGCCTCGTTCCGCGAAGACTTCGAGCAGCCGGCCCACTCCCGGCAATAACGGCGGCGGCGTGACATCAAAGAGAGCGAACAGGCGATCAATACTCTCCTGACAAAGTTTGTCGAGGTCTTCCGTCAGGCCGAAGTGCTCGCGGAGATGCTCGAACGCCTGGCGCGTCGGTGTGCCGAGCATGTGATGCGCGAGCGCCGGAGTCAGTGACAACCCCCTGTCACCGAGGAGTTCGCTGACGGCGCGCTCGAAGATCGGCTCGGTATCGACCATCGTTCCGTCAAGGTCGAAGGCAACACAGCGATAGGTCCAGGGAGGCATGTTCAGCGGCGTGGCTCGCACTCGTCGGGATAGACGTCCGGCAGCGGATTGCGCTGCATCTGGGCGGCGGGAAGCTCGGCAGAATCGTCGCCATCATCGTTCGCCTTCGCCCTGGCGGCCCCTCCTGGCTTGAGCAGATGGGCCACTTCTCGAGCGTCCAGCGCCTGGGTGTGTTCGCTGGCGTTGATCGGAGGCGATGCGGGGACCGGCGTATCGGGACCGAGGTAGACGCGAAACTTGAAGTGGGCGATCGTCACCTGATCGTTGGGCAGGAGGGCGGCCCGGCGAACGCGCTGGCCATTGACCTTCGTGCCATTGGTGCTGCCGAGGTCGCGCAGCAGAAGCAGGCCGTCCGTCTTGACGATCACGCAGTGCATCTTGGAGACGCTCTTGTGATCGAGGCGGACGTCGCAATCTTCCTTGCGGCCAACGACGGTGAGGTCCTTGACAATCTCAATCGGAGGACCGCCGTCGAGCGGCATCAACTGGGCGCGCATGGTCACTCCATGGCACAAGACATCAGTCAGGGAGGATTTTCCCTGCTCTCACCTTACTCCACATCGCCCTTTGGGTGCAACTTGCCTGAGCGAAAATTTCGACTCCGATCGTCGAAATCGCCAAACGGGCAACCCCTGATGGATGAAGCGAATGCGCGGTTGGTTAGCCGCGACGCGGCGTCCTCGGGTCGGAGCGCGTGGCACCCAACCGCCGGACGCGCACCGCTCGAAGACTCGCGTCGCGGCTAACCGAGGAGCCACTTCGCGGCTTCGCGGGCGTGATAGGTCAGGATCATGTCCGCCCCCGCACGCTTGATGCTCGTGAGGATTTCCAGCGTCACGCGGCGCTCGTCGATCCAGCCCTTCGCCGCCGCCGCCTTGACCATCGCGAACTCGCCGCTGACGTTGTACGCCGCTACCGGCACGCCGAAACGATCCTTCACCCGGCGAATGATGTCGAGGTACGACAGGGCCGGTTTGACCATGATCAGGTCGGCTCCCTGCTCCAGATCGAGAGCCACTTCGCGCAGGGCCTCATCGCTGTTGGCCGGGTCCATCTGATAGGTGGAGCGGTCGCCGAATTGCGGCGGCGACTCGGCGGCATCGCGGAAAGGGCCATAGAAGCCGGAGGCGTATTTCGCCGCGTAACTGAGGATCGGTAGTTCCTTGAAGCCCGACGCATCGAGTCCGGCGCGAATGGCGGCCACCATGCCATCCATCATGCCGCTCGGCGCCACCATGTCCGCTCCCGCCTTCGCGTGGGAGACACACTGAGCGGCGAGCAGCGGCAGCGTCGCATCATTATCGACGTCGGTCTTGCCGCCGTGCTGGTGCAGGATGCCGCAGTGGCCGTGATCGGTGTACTCGCACATGCACTCGTCGGCGATCAGCAGCACCGTGTCCTTGTAGGTTTCACGCAGCGCGCGCAGGGCCGTCTGGACGATGCCGTCGTCTTCGAGAGCGCTGGATCCAGTCGCATCCTTGTGTGCCGGAATGCCGAAGAGGATAAACGCGCGAACGCCGAGATCGGCGGCGCTGCCAACCTCGTCGATCAGCGTATCGACGCTCAGTTGATAGTTGCCGGGCATCGAGCCGATTTCGTTGCGGATGCCCTTTCCGGGGCGGACGAACAGCGGCAGGATGAAATCGCGAACGCTCAACTCGGTCTCGCGCACCAGTTCGCGGATCAGCGGATGATAGCGCAGACGGCGCGGGCGAATCGTCATTCCCGAATCCGACATGCTCGCCTCCCGTCACGATTTCAAAAAGAACTCGCTCGCCGCCGCCACGCCGGCCCCCGGCGTCAATTTGCAACCCTGGCCGCGAAGACACTGCTCCAGCGCGGCGAGAAATTGCAGCACGACCCCCGGCTTGCTGTTGAAGCCCATTAGCCCCACCCGCCACGCCTTGCCCTTGAGATCGCCGAGACCGCCGCCGATCTCGATGCCGAACTCGTCGAGCAGCCGTTTCCTCACCGGCAAATCCTCGACGCCGGCCGGGATGCGAACCGCGTTGAGTTGCGGCAACTGATGCCCCTCGACTGCGGTATACGTCAGCCCCAGGGCCGTCAGCCCCGCCTTCAGCGCCTTGTGATTGCGGATGTGCCTCGCCCAGCGTGCCTCCAGTCCTTCTTCCTGCACCAGCCGCAATCCTTCGCGCAGAGCGTAGATCATCGTGATCGGGGCCGTGTGATGATAGGCGCGGTCCTCGCCCCAGTATTTCTGAATGATCGTCAGGTCGAGATACCAGCTTTGCACCTTCGCCTTGCGCTTGTTGACGGCTTCGATGGCCCGAGAACTGAAGCTCACCGGCGACAGTCCCGGCGGACAACTCAGCCCCTTTTGCGAACAGGAGTAGGTCGCGTCAATGCCCCAGTCGTCGAGCAGCACCGGCACGCAGCCGAGCGCCGTCACCGTATCGACAATCAGCAGAGCGTCGAACTCACGGCAAAGCGCTCCGAGTCCCTCGATCGGCTGCCACGCGCCCGTTGAGGTCTCGGCATGGACGATGGCAACTACCTTGGGCCGGACTTTTTGCAGCGTCTCGCGAATCTGATCGAGCGAGAAGACGTCGCCCCAGGGCCGTTCGATGGCTGTCACCTCCGCGCCGCAGCGGCCGG
>JBBSDR010000352.1:0-6708 GCA_038240465.1 Gemmatales bacterium | reverse complement strand
GTTGAGGTCCTCGAAGCGTGCCTCGAACGGCTGATACTTGTTGACGGTTCCAGTGCGGCTCATGATGGGCGTGATGCGCTTGTTGAGCGTGTTGGCGCTCTTGGAGCCGGCCTCGCGCAGCAACTTGGTCCAGAAGCGTTCGTGATACTGCTCCTTGAACATGCGCAGCCGCCAGCTCTCCCCCGTCGAGAGGTAGATCACCTTGCCCGCGCCCCACGGTCCGGAAACGAGGAAGGGCTGAGTCTCGCCCGGCTTGCCGCCCAGCAGCGGCACGCCATCGATACTGGCGATGCGCAGGGCGTTGTCCTTGACGCGCTCGGTCGGGAAGTAAGTGTAGAAGCCGCGCTCCGGCTCCTGACCTTCGCTCGTCTCCGCGACCGGCTTGCCGTCCTCGTCCTGGATCTCGTTGAAGAACTTCTTCCAGCCCTCCTGCCACTTTTCCTTGGGCAGCGTCTCGTCGAGACGCATGAACTCCATCTCCGACGTTGCTTGCGGGAACACCAGCCGGCGGGGGACGTCCGTCGTCGGCGTTCCCTTGTCGCCGTACTGCATCACGACCGGCAGCATCTGGGTGACGTAGCGGATCGGGTTGTCGGGCTTCTTGTTGACGTCCTCGCCGCGCTTGGGCTGATACTCCGGACTGGCCGTCTCCTTGGTATTCATCGGCCCGGCCACGAAGATCAGGCCGCCGCCCTTTTTGTAGACCCACTCGCTGAGCATGTCGGCCTGTTCGAGCGACAGCAAACTCTTCCAGTCCACGTCGAAGGCCACGATGACGTCGTAGGACGAGATCGAGTAGTACGGATCGGTGTCGCCCTTCTGTAGGGTTCGCTTGACCGGGAACGAATCGAGCAACTGCTTGGAATCGACGTCCTGCACGATGCCCGTTCGCTTTTCGCCCTCGGGAATCTGCTGCAAGTGGATGCACAACTTGGCCCGGCTCTTCTGCTCCTCGCGGGCCAGCAGCGTCCGCACATACTGATAATCGCGTGAGGCGGCGCTGGTCACCACCAGCACGCGCAGCGGCTTCTCCTCGACGCGCATGTCGGCCGTGTCGGACTCATGGAATTTCAACTCGGTGATTTCACGCTTGTCCTTGGGGATGCGGGCGACGAAGCGAATCTCGCTGTTGTCGTCCGGCGCCAGACCGACCTTGCGGCCCATGAGATCGACTCCGGCGGCTTTGGCGATCTTGGCGGCGTCCAGTTCAAACTCGACCTGACACGTCGGCGGCGTCCCCGGCTTGAATACCGGCTTTTCGCGGGCGTCGGCCGTCTTGAAGGTGACCTTCGGCTTGAGGACGGTCTTCTCGCCGGCAATGACCTGGCCCTTCTCGTCGAGGTTGACCAGTTCCAGAGGCAGGTTCTCGACTTCCTTGCTGTTCGCCTTGCGCTTGATGCGCGTGACGTCGAGTTCGATTTCAAAGGTATCGACGTTGGGCGTCATGTCCTGGCCGTTGACGGTGATGGCGACGCGCCACTTGTCCTCAGGCCGGATGAGCGGCGGCGCTCCGATATCGACGATGTCGATGGCCACCTTGGGCCGGCTCTCGCCCACCTGGACGACAAAGATCGGAATGTCGGCGTCCTTGGCGGCGAGGGCGGCCTCGCGGACCGACGACAGCGAACCCTCGGTCAGCCGGCCATCGGTGAAGACGACGATGCCCTCGACCATGTTGTTGCGTTCCTGCTTGATGACCTCGAGCAGCGATTCGCCGATGGCCGTCGCCTCGTAGAAGCGCGACTTGATTTTCGCTCCGTTCTCGCTCGCCTGGCGAAGGAACTCGACGGTCCTGGGTTCGCTCTCATTCCAGTCGCGGGGGAGCAATTCCTTCGCTTTCGGCAACCCCCAGTTCTTCATCCACTGGTCCGGCAGCGTGTCCGCGGTCGGCAGCAGCCAGCTCTTCCAGTGTTCCGGCTCGAGCTTGTAGCCGGGAGGCGGCGTATCCTTCCGGCCGCGCATCGTCAGCACCTTCTCGCGCTCCAGTCGCGGCCAGAACTGGCCCTTTTCGTGATAGCGATAGTCGTTATCGAGGCCCCGGCTGAAGCGATAGGCCGAGATCGGGTTCTTGTCCTCGATCCGGGTAATGAAGTTCTTCTCGGGTTTGTTGAGCAGTTCGAGGACCTTGTCCATTCGTGTCGGCATCTGCTCGTGGGTCTTTCCCGCAGTCGGCAGATCGTCGCGTGTCGTGGACATGCTCAGCGACACGTCCCACAGCAGCACGACCTTGGAGCGCTGGCTGCTCTCGTACCACATCTGCTCGGCGGGCATCAGGAAGACGACGCCGAGCAGGACATAAACGGAGATGCGGAGGAAGCCGAGGAAAGCGGCCCACCAGCCGCCGATGCCGCGGCTGTCGCGCAGGTACATCCAGGCGACGTAGAAGAAGCCGACCGCCAGCACGAGGCCAATGACGACCCACCAGCTCCAGAACGGCAACTGTTTGCCAAAGAGGGAGAACGGTTCTTCCAGACGGCGCCACACCTGCTCCGTGGTGGCCTGGCTCGTCGTCTCGTTCATGATATTTCCACTCGCGTTCGAGGTTCTCGATCAATCGCACCTGGTGAATTGGTGAATTCGTGAATTGGTGAATTCGTGAATTTGATTCCTCTGTTTTCTGCTCCTCCGGACCAGAGGAGAATCAGAACCCTGAGCGATCAAATCCACCAATTCACCAATTCACCAATTCACCAATTCACCAATTCACACTGCTGCCGCTGCCGGCTGGTTCACGCGGGCGGGCGTCGAACCCTGGACCGCCTCGCCACTGCCTCCCTTGACGTGGAAGCTCAGATGGACGGCCAGCGCCTGCTCGATAACCAGGACGAGCAGAATGAGGACGTATAACCACCACGACTCCGACAGGTCGTTCTTCTTCTCGCGCAGGTCGTCATGGGCCTTATCCATGTCGGAGAGCAGGCGAATCTTGCCGCGGCTGGGCGAAGCGTCCGTCGGGTTGCGGACCACTTCTTCCACCGGCACACGCCGCAGGCTGCTCTCGGTCGCGGGATCGAAGTTGAAGGCGAACCAGTGTTCCTCCAGCTCGTTTTTCCCCAGCGGCTGCAACTGGAACATGTGGACGCCCGTCTGAGTCGTGTTCTCGAAGGAGAAGACGTACTTCCCCTTCTCCAGCTTGCCGAGTTTCGGTTCCTCGGCGATCAGCCCGGGGGGCGCGCCCTTGGCGTCGCGCCTTGGATCGACCGGCCCCTCATCGATCTGGATGAGCCGGCGCACCTCGCCCTTGTACTCCTTGGGGTCCAGGGTGAAGGGCGTTTTGTCCCCCACCAGGCGCGACCCGGGGTCGCCGCCGCGCGTCAGGTATTTCTGCAGGTCCGCGATCACCATCGGGAAGGTGAACGACGAGACGCCGCCGTCGATTCCGCCCGACCAGCCGCTCCAGCCGTCATACTCGGTTTTGCTCGTATCGCTCGCTCCGGTCCCCGCCGTCGTCATGAAGGCGACGACGCTGCCCTTGCCATACTGCCGGGTCAGGACCAGGGGCTTGCCGTAGAGGGCCGTGCGGCGGAAATCGAGCAGATCGCGCTTGAGTTCCTTCATGTCCGGCAGCGCCCAGAACTCGACGAGGGAGACGTTGTCCTTGTCGTTCGGCTTGTCGCCGCGGTCGTTGAGCATGTTGTCGATGGCTTCCGCGACCCGGTACATCTCGTCCACTCGCCCGCGGGCAGCTTGCTCAATCAGCTTGTAATGCTTGTCCAGAAGCGTCTGATACTTCTTGTAGTTCGGATCGTTGAGCGGCATTTTCTTGAGGAAGCGGCTCTGGATCAGGGTTCGGGCCTCGTCGTCGAGCGGCTTCAACTCGGCGAGCGTGATCAGTTCCTTGATGTCGCCCTGCCTGGCCCAGTCCGGCTTCGACCACAGGAAGCGATCCTTGGCCGGAGTGTGCCGGGCGACGATCAGATCGGGGATCTTGTACTGCACCCCGTAGATGCCGCGCGTGATGTCATGGTCCCCTTCCAGCACAAAGATCTTCGGCGCGTTGCTGGCCCGACGCTGCTTGATCGCCTCGTCGCTGATGCGCTTGGTACTCTTGCCTTCGAGGGGGACCGGGAACAGGCCGTGGGAGGCCTCGTAGAGAACGTCGTTGTAGTAGTCCACGTCGATGCCGTCGCCGGTGAAGAAGACGACGTTGCCGCCGTTCGCGACGAACTGCTTGAGCTTCTCCAGAGGCTTGTTTTCGTCCGCCTTGTTCTTGGAGTCCTTCAGGCTCAGTCTCTCGACGTTGAGCAGATAGATGGTCGCGTACTCGCGTTCCAGATCGGGCCGGAGCAACTCCTCGATGCCCTTCTCGGCGAAGACCACCTTGACGGCTTCCGTTCCCGTAACGGACTCCAGGGCGTCGGCAATGACGCGCGAATCGCCGCCCGACCTGCGGCCCAGCGCCGCTTTGCCGTCGATGATCAGCGTCGGCACTTCCTTGCGAATCTCAACCACGGCATGACGGATGTTGTCGGCCGCCAGACCCGATTCGAGGTCCACCCCCGTGATCCGGGCCGTCACGCGATGGTGCGCGGCGAACTGTCCCTCGTTCGGCCCGGTGAAGATCTTGTCGAAGGTGTAGCGCTGTTTGGTCCCCGGCGACGGCGCCGGGTCGTAAATTCGACTTGCCGAGTCATCTCGAACCCCATCGAAATAGATCTCAATGAGCAGGGAGGGGACCACCTCGTTGCCGAAGTTTTCGATCTCGAAGACGAACGGCACGACAGTCCCGGCCGGAGCGATGCGCTTCTCGGCCTTGAGTTCGGTCATGGCGAAGTTGTTGTGGTAGGCGATGCCCTTGCCGCGCTGGCTCTCGCGCGAAGGCGCGGCCGTGTCGATCAGGGTCACCTGCGCTCCGGTCTCGGCCACCTCGTTGAGCAGTTGATGGAGCTTCTCGTTGGCGGGCTTGCGGCCCCAGTCCTGCTCGCGGAAGTCGCTGACAAGGTGCAGCCAGCGCTTGGTGTCCTTGGTATCGGCCAGGACTTCCTTACCGGCCTGAACGGCAACGGCCGGATCGACGTGCATGGCGGTCGGCTTCAGGTCCTTGAGGACCTTGCTGAGTTGTTCGAGAGTCTCGTCGGTGAGGCGTTCCTTGAACAGCGGCTCGCGCCGGGTCATGGTCATGAGCGTGAAGGTCTGCGCCGACGGGGCCTGCGCGGCGCTCTTGGCCAGCTTTTCGATCTGTTCCTTGGCCGCCTCCCAGGGATTGGGCTGCGGAATTTCGTTCTTCAACGCCTTGTCGAGCATGCTGGGGGTATCGTCCAGCATGACGACATGCGTCGTGCCGCTGGTCGAGGTGATGCCCAGGGCATCGCCGACGAAGCGCGCGACCAGGAAGCCGGCCAGGAGGACGAGCAAGCAGCGCAGCATCAGCAGGATGATCTGTTCGATAATCAGCCGCCGGCGGTTCCGCTTTTGCGACTTGAGGAGGAACTCCATCGCCGCCCAGCGAATGCGCTTGAAGCGCATGCGGTTGATCAAGTGAATCAGGATCGGCGCGCTGATGAGTGCGCCGCCAACGACCATGGCAAAGGGGTTGAGAAACATGATGCCTCACTCAATTGATGATTGAAGATTGATGATTGTCGATTGGAAAACCCGCCCCTGTGGGGGCAAGAAAATCATCAATCTTCAATCATCGATCATCAATTTGATCGCTCAGCCCCCGGCAGGGGCATTCGTCTTCGCCGCCGACGTCCGCAGGGCCATGCGATGATGCAGGAACTTGGCCAGCACCGCGTCAATGTACTCGTTTGTATGGACCAGCCGATAATCGACGCCAATCCGCGTGCAGCCGCGCCGCACCTCGACAAGATACTCCTCAAGCGCTTCCATGTAGCCTTCCCGCAGCGCCCGCGGATCGCAGACGAGGTTCGGCAACTCTTCCATGCCCTCGAATCGCGTCGTTCCCGTGAACGGGAAGGTGACCTCGTCCTCGTCGAGGACGTGGTACATGAGGATGTCGTGCCGGCGCTGACAGAGCATCTCCAGACCGCGGAACAGCGGTTCGCGGTCGATCAGCAGATCGGAGATGATGACGATCAGGCTGCGTCCCTGCACGTTCTCGGCCACACGGCGGAGGATCTTCTCGATGTCGGTCTTTTCGCGCGGCTTGCTGACGTGCATCGCCGCGACGATGGCTTCGAGGTGGGCCTGATGGCTGCGTGCCGGCAGCACCTTGCGGACGTCGGAGTCGAACGTGATCAGACTGCAGGCGTCCTGCTGTCGGACGAGCAGGTACGCCAGGCAGGCCGCGATGGTGCACGCATAATCGTACTTGTTCAGCGCGCCCTGGCCATAGTGCATCGACTCGCTGACATCGACGACGAAATGGCAGCGCAGGTTGGTCTCGGCCTCGAACTGCTTGATGTAGTAGCGGTCGGTCTTGGACCACACTTTCCAGTCGAGGTGGCGAATGTCGTCGCCGACGGTGTATTCGCGGTGCTGCACAAATTCGACGGAGTGTCCGAAGAATGGACTCTTGTGCATACCGGAGATAAAGCCCTCGACGACCTGGCGGGCGCGGAAGTCGAGGCGAGAAATACGAGCGATGGTCGCCGGATGAAAGAACCGGCGTGGATCGTCTTCGTTGTCTTTGGCTGCCACGTTGCTTCTCTCGGAGGGGGCCGCTTGCGGCTTGGCGGGGCTTCCGCTAAGCCGCAAGCGGCGTGGCGGAAGTCACGACGCGAAAATCTTCTTGAACCGCTCGTC
>JBBSDR010000351.1:0-6732 GCA_038240465.1 Gemmatales bacterium | reverse complement strand
TCTGGTTGCCAAACAGCGCTCCGCCCGGACAAGCCGGGCGGTGGCGAGGGCATCGTCGCCACTCTCTGGTTGCCAAACAGCGCTCCGCCCGGACAAGCCGGGCGGCGGCGAGGGCATCGACGCCACTCTCTGGTCGCCAAACAGCGCTCCGCCCGGACAAGCCGGGCGGCGGCGAGGGCATCGTCGCCACTCTCTGGTTGCCAAACAGCGCTCCGCCCGGACAAGCCGGGCGGCGGCGAAAGTGATCTACTTTCTAGCCGGGGTAATAGCGGGCAGCTCGCCAAGCCGCAAGAACGTCAGCCAAGGACAGTCGCGCCGACACCCTTGCGCCGCAGGCAGTCGCGCAGAAGCGCCGTTGCCTCCTGCTTGCGCCGTGTCAGCGTCGGCGCCGACAGCTTCAACTTCGCCGCGATCTCGTTCTGCTTCAGCCCCTGTTCGTAGAGCAACTCGCAAACCTGGCGCAACTGTTCCGGCAGATCGGCCAGGCACTCGCTCAGCATCTGCATCAGCGCCTGGTGCTGTGACGCCTCCTCGGGTGTGTCGGTCTCCGCAAGGGTGTCCAGCGGCGACGGCGTGGACTCGTCCTCGCCGGCCGGCTGCATGTCGGCATCGGTTAGCAGATCGGGCCGTTTCTTACGCAGATAGCTGATGACGACGTTGCGAAGGATGCCGAAGATCCACGGGTTGACGCGCTTGCGCGAGCGGTCCCAGCGCGCGGAGGGCCGGCCGCGCGAGTCGGCCACTTTCAGCAGGGCTTCGTTAATCAGCTCGTCGGCCTTGTGTTCAAGGCCGGGCTTGTTGTAGAGCTTGACGAATTTGGGATTGTAGCCCTCGACCGTGATCGACAGCAGCATGCGTCCGCGAAAGCGGCGGTCCAGGGCGGTGAAGGCCAGGTCGGCGAGTTCCTCATCCTCTTGCTCGTAATACATCGTCAGCAGGTCTTCATCACTCAGCGCCGCGAAGGTGATCATCAGGGCAGCCTCTCCTTGACCACGTTGAAGCCTGTTCCGGCGGGAATCAGACGGCCCAGCAGCACATTCTCCTTGAGTCCCAGCAGAGGATCGCGGCTGCCGGACAGGGCCGCCTCCATCAGCACCTTGCGCGTGTGCTGAAAACTGGCGGCCGACAGGAAACTCTCGACTTGCATCGCCGACCGCGTCAGCCCCAGCGGCGTCGCTGTGATTGGTGTTGCCGAGACACCCAGCGGAGGTTGCTTGCCTGCCTCGCTGAGTTGCTTGGAAAGCAAGAGAAAGTCGCGTTCATCGACAATGTCGTTCCGGGAAAAAACGGAGGAACCGCCCTCCGCTATGCGGACACGTCCCACCAGCTTCTGGTTCGCTCGCTCCAACTCTTGCCAGCTCACAATCGTTCCCGGCGGCAGTTCGCCATCGCCGCTTTCCTCGACACGCCAGCGGCCCAGGATGCAGGCCAGGATTACCTCGAAATGCTTGTCGTCCAGCGTCACACCATTGCCGCGATAAACCCTCTGGCACTCGTCGAGGAAGTAGCGGCGCACGCTGGCGATGCCGCGCAGCCGCAGCAGTTCGTCCGGCCACGGATCGCCGTCGGTCATCGCCTCGCCGCGGCGCACCGTCGCTCCATTCTCGACGCGCAGATGCGCGGCGGCCACGGGACCATGCACCCAGGGCGCCTCGGCGCCTGCCCGGACGAGGATGCGTGTCTCGCCTTCAGGCATCGGCCGCAATTCGACGACCCCGTCGATCTCGGCCAGCACGGCACCCCGGCGCGGCGGCCGCGCTTCGAGCAGCGCTTTGACGCGCTCCAGCGCGCTGACCATGTCCTGAGACGTGACGATGCCGCCGGTGTGCTTGGTCCTCATGGCCAGTTGCGTCCCCGGCTCGCCGATTGACTGCGCCGCCAGGATGCCGACCGGAGTGCCAATCTCCACCAGCGCATTCCCTGCCAGGTCGAGTCCGTAGCAAAGCTGGCACACACCGCGCGGCGCGATACACGTCATCGGGCTGCGAATCATCACTTCTGTCAGGCCCGCCCGGCGCAACCCCGCCACGGAAGCCCGCGTAATCAACTCGTTCCTCTCCAGCAACTCTCCGTCCACTTGCGCCAGGCTGACTCGACCGCGCGCCCCATCGAGAGCAACACCACGTCCCGCGCTGGTGCCGCAGTCGTGCATGGTGACGACGACGCCGTGCGCCACATCAACCAGTTTGCGCGTCAGGTCGCCGGACTCGGGCAGGGCGTCCTTGTCGGCGCCTGCCTTGCGCGCGCCGTGCGTCGAGACCCAGAACTCGAACATGCTCAGCCCTTCGCGCAGACTGCTGGTAATGGCGTGTTCGACGATGCGCCGGCGTCCGGAAGGCCGCGCCATCAGTCCGCGCATGCCGGCCAGTTGGCGCATCTGCACCCACTTGCTCCGCGCTCCCGAATGGGCCATCACGAAGAGCGGATTCAGATACGGCTGGCCGTCGCGCTGGTGCGTCTTCAGCTCCTCGACGAGTCGCGTTCCGATCGCCTCCTCGGCGTGTTGCCACAGCCGGATCGTCTCCTGATAGCGTCCGTCGTCGTCGATTTCGCCGTTCTCACAGCGCTGACGGACTGCCTCAATCGCCTGCCTCGTCTCGGCGAGGACGGCGTCCTTGTTCGACGGCCGCAGCAGATCATCGACGATGAAGCTGAGACCGCTGCGCGTGGCCCACTCGAAGCCGAGCGCCTTGATGCGGTCGAGCAACTGGCCCGTCGCGACCCGGCCGCACAGCCGAAAGCAATCGTTGAGGACGCCCGCCAGCCCCTTGCGCGACAGCGCCAGATCGTAGTACGGCAGCCCGGGCGGCAGCACATCGTTGAACAGCACCCGTCCCACCGTTGTCGTGATGATAGACGATTGACGATTGATGATTGTCGATTGTTCGCGGTCCCTGACCACACCACGAACTCCGCGGAGACGCAGGCGAATCGCATCGTGGACGTGGAGTTTATTGTGTGCATGGGCCAGAATGACTTCCGCGGGACTGGCAAAGCTCTTCAATCGACAATCATCAATCATCAATCGACAATCTGCAGTCAGATAGTAGCACCCCAGCACAATCTCATTACCGGGGACGAGAGGCCGGCCGCTGGCGGGGCTGAGCAGGTTGTGGATGGGCCGCATCAGCCGATCGGCCTCGTCCTGGGCCGCATCGGATAGCGGCAAATGGACCGCCATCGTGTCGCCGTCGAAGTCGGCGCCGAAGCCCTCGCAGGCCAGCGGATGCAGCAGGATCGTCTTGCCCTCGTGCAGCACCGGCTCGAATGCCTGAATGTTCATTCGATGCAGCGACGGCGCGCGATTGAGCAGCACCAGATGATCGCGCAGGGCCTCGTGCAGCCAGTCTTCGAGCAATTGGTCCTTGTCGCGCAGGCTATCGTCGATGGAGTCGTGAAAAACGTCGGTCAGCGCTTCACGGAGCGTCCGGCGAACCTCGGCATCTCGACCATCGAAGGCAAATCGCGCGCTGCGGAGAGCGGCAGGCCAGTCGATGGGCAGCGAGCCGTGCAGATGACGCGCCAGCCGGCCAATCAGGTGAGGCCGGAACAGTTCCTCGGCGATGACGCGCGGCAGACCGCACTGATGCAGTTTCAATTTCGGGCCGACGATGATGACGGCGCGAGCGGAGTAATCGACGCGTTTGCCGAGCAGGTTCTGGCGGAAACGGCCCTCCTTGCCCTGGAGCGAATCGGTGAGCGACTTCAGCGGCCGGCGGCTGGCTCCCGTCACGGGCGGATCGCAGTGCGCGTTGTCGAACAGCGCGTCCACCCAGCGCTGCAGTTGCCGGGCCTGGTCGCGCAGCACAGCGCTGGGCGCTCCCCGCTCTTGCAGTTCGCGCAGCCGGCCATTGACGCGAAGGATGTTCTCGTAGAAGAGGTTCAGGTCGCTGCAATAGCGCGTGCCGGTGCGGGGCAGTTCGCGCAGCGGCCGCAGATCAGGCGGCAGAACGGGGAGACACTCGAGGACCATCCACTCGGGCTTGTTGCCGCTGTCGCGGAGCCAGCCCAGCAGTTGCAGCGTCCGCCGCAGCGCTCGCTGCTGGATCGGCAACTTGCGCGCGGCGAGGAGGGACGCGAGTTTGGCCTGCACTTCCGTCTCGCGCTGAGCAAGATCCAGCTTTTGCAGTAGTTGCAGCAGGGCGCGTCCACCGGTGCCGGCGACGAATTGCTTCTCCTGGCCGCGCAGTTCGAGATATTCCAGGTCGCCGATCAACTCGTGCGGCTGAAGCCCACTCTCGCCGGGAGCGAGAATGACGTGCAGCAGACTGGAGGCGATGGCTTCGAGTTCGGCGGCGCTGAGGCCGAGCAACTGGGCCAGGGGACTGGGGCGGCTGCGCAGGAACCAGGTGTGGACGACGGGGACGGCCAGTTCGATGTGGCCCATGCGCTGGCGGCGAACAGAACTCGGATCGATGCTAACGCCGCAGGTGGGGCAGACCGTGCCGCGTGCCTCGCGGCCCCAGTATTTCGGCCTTTCTCGGAGGCGGCAGGCGCAGCACCAGTCGAACAGCGGTCCGAAGATGCGTTCGCTGAACAGGCCGTCGCGGTTGGGCTGGCCGAGCGAGTCCTTGAGGAAGTCGGCGTGCGTGACCGCGCCGCTGGACCAGCCGCGGATGTCCTGGGGACTGGCGAGACGAATACTGACGGCGTCGCTCATGCGGCACCTGGCTGCGGGAAGGGCCGAGAGAGAGTGCTATCTCCATTATCGGGCGCGGGACGTGCGAGAAACAAGGGATCGTCTGTCACCCTCTTCCGGCGCTTGCCTTCCGCCGCTTGCGGCTTGGCGGGCGCCTCCGCCAAGCCGCAAGCGGCGAAATCACGCGAACAACCCCGTCTCCGGCGCCAGACAGCGCTCGCCCTCGTGCCGGGCGTTGGACACCCAGTCACTCACTGGGAACAGTGCCAGCAACTCGTCCGGATACGGCGTCAGCAACGGCAGCAGTTCCTCCGGCGCCTGCCGCCGTGAATCCAGCCACGCCGCATGATGCTCGCGCGGCAGGATCACCGGCATTCGCTCGTGCAGGGGACGCAGCAGCTTGTTCGCCGTCGTCGTCACGATGGTCGCGCTGTCGATCTCCTCGCCGCCCGATCCCTGCCAGTGTTCCCACAGTCCCGCGAAGGCCAGCGGCTGTCCATCTTTTGGCCGAATGGCGTGCGGCAACTTCGCCTTGCCGGACTTCAGCCATTCGTAGAAGCCGTCGGCGGGGACCAGACAGCGGCGCCGGCGAAAGGCCGCGCGAAAGGCCGGCTTCTCGCTCAGCGTCTCGGCACGGGCATTGATCGTATGCGCGGCGAAGGCCGCATCCTTGGCCCACGACGGAATCAGCCCCCAGCGCACCAGGACGCACTCGCGCTTGTCGCCGTCGGCCATCGTCCGCACAACGGGAATCGGCTGCGACGGCGCGATGTTGTAACGGGCCGACAGCGCCGGTCCTTCGTCAAAGCCGAACCAGTTTGCCAGTCCAGCGCCCGAACTCATCAGCAGATAGCGCCCGCACATGGCTCTGTTCCTCCCTCTCGGCATCGCCGGTGCAATCGGAACCTCGCGAGGCAGGTTCCCGGCCGCGCGATGATCTGTTCCGTATCATCGGATCGAACGGGGTGCGACAATGCGTTTGGTTAGCCGCGACGCGAGTCTTCGAGCGGAGCGCGTGGCGCGATGACGTCGGATGCGCTCCCAACTCGGAGCGCGACGGCGCGACATCGCCGGACGCGCTCCGCTCGAAGACTCGCGTCGCGGCTAACCAATTCAAACTGCGGCGGATAGTCCCATGACGTTCGATCAAATCCTCACCGGCGACTGTCTCGAACACCTCGCCGGGCTGCCGGAAGGCTGCGTCGATCTGGCCTTCGCCGATCCGCCCTTCAATATCGGCTACGAGTACGACGTCTATCGCGACCGCCGCGGCCGCGACGAGTACCTCGCCTGGACGGAACGCTGGCTCGCCGCCATTCGCCGCGTCCTCAGCCCCAGCGCCTCCTTCTTCGTCGCCATCGGCGATGAATACGCGGCCGAACTGAAAGTCCGCCTCGACGCCCTCGGCCTGACGATGCGCAACTGGATCGTCTGGCACTACACGTTCGGCGTCAGCTGCAAACTCAAGTTCAATCGCAGTCACGCCCACATCCTCTACTACGTCGTCGATCCGAAAGCCTTCACCTTCAACGCCGACGCCGTGCGCGTTCCCTCCGCCCGGCAAACGACTTACGCCGATCGCCGGGCCAATCCCGCCGGTAAACTGCCCGACGATACCTGGGTGCTGCGGCCCCAGGAGGACGAGCGCTTCTTCCAGGCGCCGGACGACACCTGGCATTTCTCCCGCGTGTGCGGCACCTTCAAGGAACGCGGCGATCATCCCTGCCAGATGCCGGAATCGGTGCTGGAGCGAATTATCCGCGTGGCCAGCAGTCCGGGCGATCTCGTCCTCGATCCCTTCGCCGGCAGCGGCACGACCCTGGCCGTTGCCAAGCGTCTCGCACGCCACTATCTGGGATGCGAACTGTCCCCTGAGTATGCGGAAAAAGTCCGAAAACGACTGCAACTCATCGAGTCGGTTTCTTCTCCACCTCTCCCATATTAGGGGCTTTGCTCCTTTTTGACTCAAAATGGTAAGCTAGGAAAGATAGGAAGTTACCCATATTCGCTATAGTGCCGTTTTCAGGGCTTTGCTCCGTAATTGCTGAAAATGAGAAGATAGCGACAATAGGCAACTGCCCACCTCCCCTATC
>JBBSDR010000350.1:0-6737 GCA_038240465.1 Gemmatales bacterium | reverse complement strand
GCACCCGCCCCACGCGGCGACCCGTTATTTCGCCGTCGGTCCTTAGCGGGGTATTCCGCGAAGCCGCAAGCGGCAAGAAAGAGGTCGCCGAGGATCAACTGGTTCTCATCCCGGCAGAAACTTGAGCCGGAGGGCAGAGCGTTCGCAGCAGTTCGTCAGAAGGAGGATTCAGCAGCCGGCAGCGCAGTGTCCAGCGATCACCTTCCAGGATGCACCGGACAACCTTGAGCTTGAGCAAAGGCAGCGGGCTGGTCGGGTTGTTGGTCCGGATTGCCAGGGTCTTGCCGGCTGCCAGTGGCCAGGTCCCCGGCACGGACAGGCGTTGAATGCGACAGTTGATGACTCGTCCCGGTGGGATTTCGAGTTGCAAGGTCACCTCGGCGATGGTCTTTGTCTCCGAGACGGTCTCCTGGACCGGCGTGACTGCCGCTACTTGCTTGTGCTGGCTGGGGGCGATGGGGGCGGGAGTTGCCTCCGCCGGCTGTTGCGAGGAGGGATGCTGGTGGGGTAGAAGCCGTTGAACTTCGTCCTCACCCAGTTCGCTGATGAACTTGCAGCCCAAAGCCCACGAACCATCCGGCAACCCCCGGACATGGACCACCTTGGCAAGGACGATGGATGGCTCTTCTCCCTCGCTTCCCGGTAACTCGATGCCGAGGCCAACGCCCGGTTCAAATCGCCTCTGAACGATCAGGCGGATGCCGCCTTGAGAGATGTCACTGATGACCGCGGCCCAGCGCGAATCCTTCCGCCCCCAGGCCGAGACCGGCTGGCAGGAAGCCGATAAGTCACAAGCTTGACGTTGGTAGACTCGACACTCGCTGAGGACACGAGGCGCAGTCGGTCTGTCCGCGAACTGTACGGTGTGTTCAGGCATGGGGCCACCCATTCGGGGCGAGGACTGAACTCAAAGCTAGTTCATGCCGGCGGTTTGTCAAAGCGCCTGAATCAACCTTCGCCATCCGAGTGTGGCCGCCCTCTACACTGTTCTCCATGAACACCGCGCCGCTGACCCGCTATCTGACCGCGCCACCACGGCCAGACGCTCGAATACACGTCTACTGTTTCCCGTACGCGGGAAGCGGGGCCACGCTCTACTATCCCTGGATGCGCAACGTCCCCTCCTGGCTCCAGGTGCTGCCCATCCACCTGCCCGGCCGCGAGAACCGCCACTCCGAGACAGCCTTCACGAATCTCGATCGCCTCATCGCGGACCTGGCGCTCGAGTTGACTCCAGTGCTGCGGCCGCCGTTTGTCTTCTTCGGCCACAGCCTGGGTGCCTTGCTCGCCTTTGAACTGGCTCGCGTGCTTACCGTCCGGCCAGCCCACCTGATCGTGTCCTCCAGCCGCGCACCGCACTTCCCACGCCGGTCGTTGCCGCTGTATCAACTTCCTGACGCCGAGTTCCTCGCCGCGATGCAGCAACGCTACCAGGCCCTGCCCGCTGTCGTCCTCGCCGATCGCGAATTGTTGACGCACTTCCTGTCGATCCTGCGCGCGGATTTTACCCTGTTTGATACCTATCAGCACACACCCGGCGAGCCGTTGCCAGCGCCCATTTCGGTTTTTGGGGGACAGCAGGACCGCGAAGTGCAAACTGATGGTCTCTCGGGCTGGTCCGAGCTGACCTCCTCGACCTTCCGGCTCCGGCTCTTTCCAGGCGACCATTTCTATCTCCGGACACAGCAACCCGCACTCCTGCAAGCGCTTACCGAAGAACTGGAACCCCTCCTTTAGACTTTCGTTCCCAGGGACGATGATAAAGTATATCGGACAGCCCGCGGGGCGATTGGGAGTGGTCAAGAGGGTGGCCGCGAGGCCGAAATGCCTCGATGCGTCATCTTTTCACTTGGCGAGTCCGCCCCTGATGCGATACCATCTCTGAATCTGACGGGAGATGATAAGGAGGCACGGCTGCCTCCCTACCTCCCTCATCCGCCCTCTCCCGCGGATGAGAATGCCAGGGATATCCTGACTCGAATTTAGCGAGGACCGCATGCGCACGCTCCTTCTCGTGATCGTGACGGCCGGCGTTGCTGGCGCCGCGGGGTATTTTGCCCCCCAGGTCTTGCAGCTATCGCCCCCGGACGGCAAGGGCGGACTCAAACCGGGCGAAGGTGAGACTGTCGAGCAGGTCACCGCCGCGGGCCGCCTCGAACCGCAAACGGAGATCATCGGTGTCGGCGGGCCGGCTGGCAGCCGGATCGACCACTATGCCGAACGCGACGAGCGTCCGCTCCGGGAAGGCGACAGCGTCAAGAAACGCGATCCACTTGTCTATCTCGACTCCCACGACGAGATGGCCGCGGCACGCAATCACGCGCGGGCCATGCTCGAAGAGGCGAAGAAACGTCTTGATGCCGAGACGATCTTCGGCGACGCCAACATCACCGTCGCCAGGGAGAAGATCCGCGAGGCTGTGGATGTGGCGCCGCTCGGTATCAAGGCCCAGGATGCCGAGGTGCGCCGTTCTGAATTTGAACTGGAGAAGATGCAACTCGACGAGAAGCGATCCCGGCAGATGCTTGCCGACAAGGTCATTCCTCAGTCGATGCACGACAGTTCCGTATTGCTCGTCCGGCAGGCCGAGGAGCAACTCTCGCGCAACAAGAGCATGCTCGCCCAGATGAAACAGGATCAAATGGTGAAGCTGGCCATGAGTACGGCGCAGTTGAGGTCGGCCGAGGCGGGCAAGAGCCGGGCCGAACTGATGGCTCAGGTCCATTCGCTTTCCGAGGCGCTGAAGCTCGCCGACGCCCGGGTCGAGCGCACCGTTATTCGCGCCCCTCTGAGCGGTGAGATCATCAAGATCCACACGAAAGAGGGAGAAAGCATTGGGCCGACGCCGATCCTGAAGCTGGGCGATACGAGCCAGATGGCGGCCGTCGCCGAGATCTACGAAACCAACATTCGTCTCATCAAGGTCGGCCAGAAGGCCATCATCACGAGCCGGGCGTTTCCTCCGGGGCAGGAACTGACGGGGACCGTCGAGCGAATCAACAAGATCATTCACAAAAACGACGTACTCAAGATCGATCCGACAGCGGCGCACGACGCCCGCGTCATCGAGGCGCGCATCAAACTCGACGACAACAACCTGGCCAAGACGCTCAATTACCTGCAAGTGGACGTGCAGATCAAGGTTTCGCAATGACGGCAATACGATGAAAACGCCGCTGGCCTGGAAAAACATCACGCACAACAAGCTGCGCACCGTCACTTCGCTGGCGGGCGTCGGCTTCGCGATCCTGTTGATTTTCATGCAGATGGGCTTCTATGACGCCTGTTTTCGGTCCTCGACGATGGTGTTCGATCAGCTCGACTTCGACGTCGCTCTGGTCTCGCCGCAGTATGTGCATCTGCGCGCCTCCGGCGGCATTCCCATGAACCGCCTGCAGCAGGCCAAGTCGGTCCCCGGCGTCAAGTCGGCGGCGCCCTTCTATGTCGGCAACGGCATCTGGCGCAATCCGCAGACGCAGTGGCAGCGGGAAATGCTCATCATGGGCGTCGATCCGCGCGAACCGACGTTCCGGCTCGCCGAACTCGCCGCCCTGGCCCCGAGGCTGACGACGAGAGACAGCGTCATCGTGGACATCAAGGCCCAGAAGGGGTACGGCGAAGTCAAGGTGGGTTCGCAAACGGAGTTGGAGAACATCAAGATCGACGTCGTCGGCACTTATGGTTACGGCAGTGGTTTTATCGCTGACGCGGGCGTCATTGTCGGCGACAAGACAATCGAGCACCTGATTCCCGGCTACCCCCTCAAGAACGTCAGCATCGGTCTGGTGAAGCTCGAAGCGGGCGCGAACCGGGCCAGGGTGATCGAGGCGCTCAAGGCGAAGATGGAGTCCGACACGGCCGTCTGGGATCGGCAGGAGTTGGAGGAACACGAACAGCAGTATTTTGTGCGGATCAAGCCGCTGGGCATCATGTTTTCCAGCGGCGTTCTCCTGGCTTTCGTCGTCGGCGCCGTGATCCTCTATCAGATCCTGGCGTCGGAGATCATGAACAAGCTGAAGGAGTACGCGACCCTCAAGGCGATGGGCTACAGCAATGGCTACATGAACGTGGTGATCCTTCAGCAGGCGACGATCTACGCCCTGCTCGGCTTTGTGCCGGCGCTGCTGCTGGCAATGGGGCTTTACGCCGCCACGCGCTTCGCCGTCAATTTGCCGATGGTGATGACGCCGGGGCGGATCGTCTTCGTGCTGGCGCTGTCGATCGCGATGTGCAGCGTCTCGGGCATGCTCGCGAGCCGCAAGGTCTCGCGCGCCGATCCTGCCGATTTGTTCTGATGCCGCAAGCGGCCTGGCGGAAGGACGACGATGGCGAAAACGCCTTTAGCGTGGCGCAATTTCATCAACAACAAGGCGCGGATGTTCGCATCCGTCGGCGGGGTCGCATTTGCCGTCGTCCTCATGTTCATCGAGATGGGCTTCCTCAATGGTCTGTATGACAGCCAGACCGAAGTGGTCAAGAAGATCGACGCCGATTTGATGATTGTCAACGTCCACAAGGAAGCCATCGTCCCCAAGCTGCCGTTTGCGCTCAATCGGCTCATCACGGCCAAACGGCACCCGGACGTGGCCGGCGTCTATCCGCTCTACATCGAGGAATTCCGCGCCCTGTGGAAGAACGAGAAAGACAACAAGGACTATCCAATCCTCGTCTTCGCCTTCAATCCAGACGATCCAATCTGGCTGATTCCCGAGGTGAAGGCCCAGGCGGAGAAGCTGAAGCTGGCCGACTCGGCCCTGCTCGATTCCAGCGGCAAGGACTTCTTCGGCGAGAAGAAAGCGGATGTCCGCGCGGAACTGGCGCGCCGGAAGGTTCGCGTTGTCGGCACCTTCCCGCTCGGGTCCGATTTCCGCGTCGATGGCAACGTCTTCGTCAGCGATCAGACCTTCTTCAAGACCTTTGCCAGCGAGCCGTATCTTTCCGGCAAGCAGACGACGGGTTTGCCCGTCATCAGCAAGGTCGATTTCGGCATTGTCAAGGTGCGCGCAGGCGCGGACGTATTGAGGGTCCAGCGCGAACTTCAGAACTCGCTGGAGAAGGACGTCGTCGTGCTGACCAAGGACGAGTTCATGGGTCAGGTGAAGAAGTACTGGGGCGAGTCGAAGCCGGTCGGTTACGTCTTCGGTATGGGGACGATCGTCGGTTTCTTCATCGGCGTCACGATCTGCTACCAGATCCTTTTCACCGACATCAACGACAACCTGCCGCAGTACGCGACGCTCAAGGCGATGGGCTATGGCAACAATTTCCTCGCGAAGATCGTCTTCCAGCAAGCGCTGATCCTGGCGTTGTTCGGCTTCGTGCCGGGGCTGCTGGTCAGTCTTGGCATTTACGCGCTGCTGCAAAAGCTCAGCGGCATTCTGATGCTGCTGACGCCGGGCCGGGGGGCGATGGTGTTCGTGCTGACGGTCGTCATGTGCCTGGTGTCGGCGGGTATCGCCATCCGCAAGGTGATGAAGTCAGACCCCGCGGAGTTGTTTTGATGGCCACTGCGACAATGCCCGCCCCTGCAGCAAAGAGCGGACGCCCGGCCGAGCCGGAGCCGATGATCAAGATCCGTGGTCTGAACCACTGGTTCGGCAGCGGCGACACGCGCAAGCAGGGCCTGGCCGACAACACGCTCACGCTGATGCCCGGCGAGATGGTCGTGATGACGGGTCCGTCCGGCTCGGGCAAGACGACAATCCTGACGGTGATTGGCGGCTTACGCACTGTCCAGGAGGGCAGCGTTCGCGTCAACGGCCATGAACTGTTCGGCCTGTCGCCGCAGGAGTTGACGCTTGTTCGCCGCAACATCGGTTTCATCTTTCAGGCGCACAACCTGTTCGACTCGCTGACGGCCTTCCAGAACGTGCGCATCGCCATGGAACTGAAACCTTACACGAGTCAGGAGTTCAAAGAGTTGCCGGTGAAGATCCTGACGCGGCTGGGGCTGGAGGCACGCATCAACTACAAGCCGCGCAATCTCTCCGGCGGTCAACGGCAGCGCGTGGCCATCGGGCGAGCGCTGGTCAACAAGCCGAAGATCATCCTGGCCGACGAGCCGACTGCCGCCCTGGACAAGGCGTCCGGCCGGGAGGTCGTCACGATGCTGAAGGAGTTGTGCCAGGGCGAAGGCTGCACCTGCCTGCTGGTGACGCACGACAGCCGCATCCTTGACGTGGCCGACCGTATCGTCAACATGATCGATGGCCGAATCGCGTCGGAGATCCTCGTCGAGGAGACGGTGAAGATCATCGAGTTCCTCGTCAAGTGTCCGGTATTCGCGAAGAACACGCCGGCCGTGCTGACGGAAATCTCACAGAAGATGATCAAGGAGCACTACACGCCGGGGACCTTCATCATCCGCCAGGGCGACGAGGGAGAGAAGTTCTATGCGATCCGCGATGGCCTGGTGGAAGTGCGGCACGAGGATGCGAGCGGCAGCACGCACGTTGTGGCGACGCTGGGGCCGGGCGACTTCTTCGGCGAGGCGGCCCTGCTGACGGGCAAGGTGCGCAACGCCTCGGTGGTGGCGCGTGAGGATGCGGTGTTGTACAGCTTGAAGAAGGGCGATTTCCTGGCCGCGCTGAACGCCAGCAGTGCCTTCGACGCCCAGTTGCGCGACGTTTTCTTCAAGCGTCAGTGACTTTGGTTAGCCGCGACGCGGAGTCTTCGGAGCGGAGCGCGTGGCGCGATAACGCCGGACGCGCTGGATGGTTAGCCGCGACGCGAGTCTT